>NZ_JAAGPN010000268.1:0-10946 GCF_017104805.1 Paraburkholderia sp. Ac-20347
TGAGGCCGCCGGTCCCGCGCCGCTCGTCTTGCCCGAGCATCCGAAGCTCACGCCGGAGCAGGCCGCCGATGAAACGCACCGCGCGCTCGCGCTACGCGACGACTTCGCGCGCGAAGTGAAGCGCCGTCTGCGCGTGCCATTGGCCGAACAGCGCGCCTATGGACAGCGTCTGCAGAACGCGCTCGACGAGAAGGGCCTCGGCGCGCTGGCGGGCGAATACGTCATCCTCGTCGATCGCAGCGCGAACGTGCAGGCATTGTTCATCTATTTCCGCGCCATGCCCGACGATCCCTGGCAGATGATCGGTGCGTCGCCGGTCGCGACCGGACGTCCGGGCGAATTCGATCACTTCCTCACACCGCTCGGCGTGTTCGATCACACGCCGTCGAACATGGACTTCCGCGCGGAAGGCACGATGAACCAGAACGGCATTCGCGGCTACGGCGCGCGCGACATGCGCATTTACGATCTGGGCTGGGTCGATGGCGAGCGCGGCTGGGGCAAGGGCGGTGTGTCGCCGATGCGCTTCCAGATGCACGCGACCGATCCGGACCGCCTCGAACCGCTGCTCGGCATTCGCCACTCGAAGGGCTGCGTGCGGATTCCGTCGACGCTGAACCGCTTCATCGACCATCACGGCATTATCGACGCCGAATATCAGGCGCTCGTCGATTCGGGCAAATCGCTCTGGGTGCTGCACTCGGACCGCCAGATCACGCCGTGGGCCGGGCGCTTTATCGTCGTGATCGATTCGGCGCGCAAGACGCGGCCCGCCTGGGCGCCCGCGCCGGGCAGCAAGGCGCGCGCGCAGGTGCCGAAGGGCGGCGATACGGCGGACTGAGGCATCGAGGCGTTCGCTTCAGAACACGCGCGGCACTGCGTCTTGCAGGCCGCGCGTGTTGTTTTTGAGCGGCGGTGACGTCACGCGACGACGTCAGCCGCGTCGCGCGATCAGCACGCCCGCGAGCGCCACGCCGAAGCCCGCGATCTGGATCGGCGCGAGCGTTTCGCGGAACAGCAGCCAGCTCTCCAGCGCGGCGAGCGGCGGCGCGAGATAGAGCAGCGCCGTCGCGCGCGCGGCATCGCCGTGCCGCACCATCCAGACGAGCAGCGTCACGCCCGCGCCCGAGAGCATCGCGATCCCCCACGCGAGCGAAATCCACAACGTCGCCGAGCCGATCCAGCGATGCTCGCCGAGCGCGAGCGCCAGCAGCGCCGCGACGATCGCCGCGCCCGCGTTCTGCACCGCGCTCGCGCTGCGGATATCGGCCTGGGCGAGCGACGTCTTCTGATAGAGCGTGCCCGCCGTGATCGCGCCGACCGCGAGCACGGCGACGACCACGACCAGCAGCGGATTCGCGTGCGCGCCGGACAGATCGGCGTGGGCATTGGCGCTCACGCTGGCGTGCTGGAAAGCCGCGCTGAGCTTCGGCATCAGCACGAGCACGACGCCCGCGAGGCCGAGCGACATGCCTTGCCAGCGCCGCGCGGAGATCCGTTCGCCGAACAGCGGTGCGGCGAGCGCGGCGGTCAGCAGCGGCTGCAGCGCGCCGAGCAGCGCCATCACGCCCGCGCTCAGCCCTTGCGCGACGGCCCAGTAACCCGCGCCCAGATACACGCCCTGCAGCAGCGCGCCGGCGAACAGATGCTTGCCGATTTCGCGTCCGCGCGGCCAGGGCGCGCGCATCGCCAGCGCGATGCAGGCGAACAGCGCGGCCGTGCCCGCGAAGCGCGCGAGCAGGAACAGGTTGGGATCGGCGTAGGGCGCAATGGCGCGGGCGACGACGAAACCCGTCGACCACAAGGCGACGAAGAGGGCGGGAGCGAGCGAAGCGAGCATCGGTGAGGGAGCGGGGAGCGCCGGGTGCGGCGCGTCGAGGTTCGAAAGGCCCGGAGTATCGCGCGGCGCGGCGGCGGCGGTCTTGTTCAGGACTGCACTGGTGGTATGGGCGCGACGTGGGGCGAGCGGGTTCGAATCGCAACTAACTGCCAAGGTCTACACGGCGCGGCGGGGCAGAGCCGTTAGCGCGAGACGTTGATTCCGCGGCAAGCGGCATATGAATGCGCGACCAGAGTGAACGCGAAGGAGCGCATGTGTCCGGCCGCGCCTCCCTGCATTCCGAAAACAAACTAGAAAGAAACCAGCGTCGCAGCCACGCCGATGAACACGCCGCTCACGGCGCACGCAATCAACAGCACGCGCGTGCGCCGATGTTCGCGGCGCAGCGATTCCAGAATCCCCGCCGATGCCCCCGCCTGCGCACCGTGCTGTCCATGCGCGACGTTCGCGTGCCGGTTCATGAAGTGATAGACAAGCTGCGGCACGCGCGGCGCGATCTGCGCGAGATGCGGCAGTTCCTGCGAAAGCCGCTTGATCCAGCCGTGATGACCGAGATCGCGCCTCGCGATATCGCCGAGCGTCGTTTTGGCGATGCTCCACGCGTCGATATCCGGATGCATCGTGCGCGCGAGCGTCTCGGCTTCGCCGAACGCGCGCTGTGCGGCGGCAAGACGCGGCGACACCTCGCCGCCAAACGGCTGCACCGCATGCAGCAGATGATGAAACAGCGCGCCCGCGCTGCGCTCGCTCGAATCGTCGGCGAAATGCGCTTCGCTGCGTGTGCGCAGTTCGGCTTCGATACGTTCGGTGCGCGCGTGCGCCGGCACGTGGCCCGCGTGGTGATGCAGTTCCGCGAGCCGCGCGTAGTCCTGTTCGAACAGCGCCGTCGCGCCATGCACGAAGAACTCGCGTTCGGGCGACGACAGGCTCGTCATCAGCGCGGCGCTGGCGAAGATCAGGCGTCCGCGCGTCTCGGGCTCGACGCTCACGGCGACGCGGCGCGCATCGAGCGCCGCGTGAAAGAAGCCGTGCTCGAAGGCCTGTTGCGTGACCACTTCGATCAGATGCGCAGCCACGCTCGCCGCGTTGATGCGATGCTCGGCGAGACCGATCACGTCGGTCGCGCGCACCGTGTCGATATGCTGGACCACGAGCGTCTGCGCGGTGCACAGGTCCCAGATCACGTCGGGGACGAGCACGCGCGTGTCGTCGGCGAGATGGTGGCCGCTCTGGCTCAGGTTCGCGGCCTGGGCGCGCAGATCGAAGCGGCGCTGCAGATCGTCGCGCAGCGTTTGCGCGAGCGCGCGCAGTTGCAGCCGCCGCGCGCCGCTCGAGAGCCGTTCGAGCCAGCGCGCAACGCCGCACAGCAGCGCGGCGTCGTCGTCGACCTGCACGGTTTGCTTCGTGCGCAGCAGGCGCACCGTCACCAGCTGATGGCCGTTGATGGGCTGCACGAGACGCGCGACGTGAGTCTGCTCGCACCAGCCGTTGTGGCACGGCGTGGGATCGATCCAGGCGAGCAGCGTCTGCACCGGCTTGCCGAAGGCGCGTTGCAGGGCCGCGTCGAGCTCCGCGCCGGTCAGCGGATCCTCGAAATGCTCGATGGCGTCGATCGCGTCGTGCAGCGTGATGGTGGCGAGTTCGGGGCGCGCGCTGAGCGTCTGCGCGAACGCGCCCGCGATCGGCGCGAGCTTCGGCAGCACGCCGGACAGACGCGCGGCGAGGCGCTCGTCCTCGCGCATGCGCGCGGCAAGCGAGAGGATCCAGTGCAACTTGTGATGCTCGGGCGCCGCGAGCCAGATCAGTCTGATGCCGTAGCGCAGCGCGCAAAACAGGAGACGCAGTTGACGAAGTCGTGCAAGCATGAAGGCGGCTATCGACGAAACAGGGACCGTCCGGCGTCCGGACAGCCACACGAGATTAGCAGGGATGGCCGCGCGATGGCAGTGCCGGTTTTGCCAGGTGCGACGACATGGGCGAGGCAAGCCTGACGCCATGCGGCACGGATCGCGCCGGTGCGGCCCGGCCCGTCGTCGCACGGCCACGTAATACAATACGGCGGCCTTTTCAGATTTCCACGCGCGCCGCGCGTCCCACCCAGATGCTCGCAGAACAACGTCACCAATACATCCTTACGCAAGTGAACCGGAACGGGGCGCTCTCGGTGGCGGATCTCGTGCGCGAGCTGCGCGTGTCGCGCGAAACCATCCGCCGCGATCTCAACACGCTCGCGGGCCGCGGACTGCTCGTCACCACACACGGCGGCGCGTTGTCGAGCGATCGCAGCGAGCCGGATCTCGATGTGCGCGAGGCCGCCAATGCCAGCGCCAAACGCGCGATCGGCGAGCGCGCAGCAGAGTTCGTGCCCGACGGCGCGTCGGTCATCATCGATTCGGGCAGTACGACGCATGCGCTCGCGCGCGCGCTCACGGATCGCCATCGCCTTACGGTCTACACCAACGACTGGCGCATCGCGCTGCTGCTGGGCCGCCGCAACGAGAACCGCGTGACGCTGCTCGGCGGCGAACTGTCCGATCACGAAGAAGCCACCTTCGGCCTCGATACCGTGCAGCAGCTCTCGCAATATCACGCCGATTACGCCTTCGTCGGCGCGGGCGGCATCACGGGCGACGGCTGGCTCACCGATTACTCGCGCATGGTCTCCGAAGTGCGCAGCCGCATGCTGCTGGCGGCGGCCTGCGCGATCGTGGTCGCCGACCACTCGAAGTTCGGCCGCATGACGCCCGTGCGCATCAACGGCTTCGAACGCGCGCGCTACGTCATCACCGAACTCGCGCCGGACAAGACCGTCGCGCGCGCGATCGAGGCGCGCGGTCCCGAGCTCGTCATCGCCTGATCGCCGCCGCGTTTTCCTTTCGCGGCGCTGACGGCGCCGCCCGCTTTTCCGCCTTGCCGCCGTGCCGCGTCTGACGCCGCGCGGCGCGCGCCACATCGCCTTTTCCGCCCTCCGATGGTGAGATTCACGCACTCGCGTGGGGATTCCGCGCGTCCGCCGATATGGGGATTTTTGGCGAATTGTGGAATTTTTTGACAAACGCCACAATCGTCACGGCCGTGTCACGAAAACCTGTGATTCTTGCCGGGCCCGTTCAGACGGGGCCGGCGCGCGGCAGGGACGACCTCCCGGCGTGCTGTCCGGCCCGACGCACCGGAGCGGCGACGACGGATTGCAGACAATCTGCAATCCGCGCGGCGCACCGGACGGGCAAGGCAGGCGGCGCAGTCCGCCGACGTTCGAGCGGATCGATTGCACGATCGATCATCCGGTCGACGACACGATCAACGACACATACGCATCGGGTATCCCCGAGCCACTGGTTTTTGCCTTCGGAGAGTGACATGAACCACAGGAATTCCCCTCGCGCCGGTTTTGCACGCAAGGCGCTGCCGATGCTGGTCGCCGCGACGTTGCTTCAGGGCGCCGCGATGAGCGCCCATGCCGCCGGCGCAGTCGTGCTGTACACGGCCGACGGCCTGGAAAATCTCTACCGCGACGTGCTGCCCGCTTTCGAGAAGCAGGAAGGCGTGAAGGTCAACATCGTGACGGCGGGCAGCGGCGAAGTCGTGAACCGCGCCAACGTCGAAAAGGATTCGCCCAAGGCCGACGTGATCGTCACGCTGCCGCCGTTCATCCAGCAGGCGCAGCAAAGCGGCCTGCTGCAGCCGTACCAGAGCGTGAACTACAAGAACGTGCCGGCCATCGCCAAGGCGACGGACGGTTCGTGGGCGACGTTCGTGAACAACTACTTCTCGTTCGCGATCAACCCCGACGTCGTCAAGAACCAGCCGAAGACCTTCGCCGACCTGCTGCATCCGGACTACTCGGGCAAGGTTGCGTACTCGAATCCGGCCACGGCCGGCGACGGCATGGCCGTGATCATCCTCACGACCTCGCTGATGGGCGAAGACAAGGCGTTCGACTACCTGAAGAAGCTCGAGCAGAGCGCCAAGTTCCACACCAAGGGCACGGGCTACCTCGACGTACTGCTCTCGCGTAACGAAATCTCGGTGGCCAACGGCGACCTGCAGATGGATCTCGACGACGCGGCCAACGGCGGTCTCTCGCTCAAGCCGATCTTCCTCGCCGCCGACGCGAACGGCCATCCGACCACGTTCCAGCTGCCGTACGCGATCGGCCTGATCAAGAACGGCCCGAACCAGGCGGAAGGCAAGAAGCTGATCGACTATCTGATGTCGACGGACGTGCAATCGAAGGTGCCGGACATCTTCGGCATTCCGGGCCGCACGGACGTGGCGCTCACGGGCAAGAACGGCGAGGCCGTCAAGCAGGCGATCCAGGGCGTCAAGCTGATTCCGGTCGACTGGAACCAGGTCATGGCGAAGAAGGCCGACTGGACCACGCGCTGGAAGAACGATGTGATCGGCTCGTCGGGCAAGCAGCTCGAAGTCGTCAAGCCGAAGTAAGCAGGCTCGTTGCGCGCGGCCGCCTCGCGTGGCCGCGCGCGCCTGCATCGAGTAATACGTGGAGATGAACCGGTGAATACCGCAACCCTGGCGTCGGCCGACATGGCCCGCGCGATGCCGGATGTGTCCGGTCTAACCGATACGGCGGACGCGCACGGCGCGGCCGGCGTGCAGATCGATCATCTGAGCGTGCGGTTCGGCGCACGCACGGTCCTGAACGACCTTTCGCTCACGATCCGGCGCGGCGAACTGCTGACCGTGCTGGGCCGCAGCGGCTGCGGCAAGACCACCTTGCTGCGCTTCATCGCGGGCTTTATCGAAGCCGACGGGCTGGCGGGCACGCTGACCGTCGCCGGCCGCGATCTGACGCATGTGCCGCCGCATCAGCGCAATCTCGGGCTGCTGTTCCAGAGCTACGCGCTGTTCCCGCATCTGTCGGTGTTCGAGAACGTCGCGTTCGGGCTGAAGGCGCGCCGCGTGCCGTCGCGCGATATCGCGCGTCGCGTGGCCGATGCGCTCAAGCTCGTGCAACTCGGCGATCAGGGCCACGTGATGCCCGCGCAACTCTCGGGCGGCATGCAGCAGCGCGTGGCGCTGGCGCGCGCGCTCGTGATCGAGCCGGACGTGCTGCTGCTCGACGAACCGCTCTCGGCGCTCGACGCCAATCTGCGCGCGTCGGTGCGCAGCGAACTCAAGGCGCTGCACGAGCGTCTGCCCGACCTGACGATCGTCTGCGTGACGCACGATCAGGACGACGCGCTGGTGCTCTCCGACCGCACGCTGCTGATGCGCGACGGCCGCATCGCGCAGCTCGGCACGCCGCAGGAACTCTACGACACGCCGAACGACGCCTACGTCGCGCGTTATCTGGGCGCGGCGAACCTGCTGCCGCCGGGCGTGGCGTTCCCGGTCGGCGACGCGCGTCACGACGTGCGCGACAAGCTCGCCTGCCTGCGTCCCGAAAGCCTGCGCATCGCGCCGCTCGGCGAAGGGCAGTTGCACGGCACGATCGAATCGGTCGAATGGTATGGCTCGGTGCTGTCCGTGCCGGTGCTGCTCGACGCGATGCCGAACGAACCGGTGCTCGTCACCATGCAGCGCGGCCACGGCATCACGCCGGAAAAAGGCATGCGCGTCTCCCTGCGTTACGAGGCTGACGATGTCGTCCTTATCAACCCCTGATTCGAGCGCGGCGGCCGCCGCTCCGTTCGACCTGCCGGGCGCCGAAGCGCACGCGGCGGCCGTGCGCCGCCGCGAGCGCCGCGCGCAGTGGCACATCGCGTTTCTGCTGGTGTTCGTGCTCGGGCCGCTGGTGGTGTATCCGCTCGTGCGTCTGGTGCTGCTGAGCCTCACGGGCGCGCACGGTCTCGGCTTCGGCGCTTACGCGAGCTTCTTCGGCAATCCCGATTCGCGCGGCGTGATCGGCACGACGCTGTGGATCCTGTTCCTGAGCGCGGGCCTCGCCTCGCTGCTCGGCGTAGCGATCGCGGCGATGCTGTTCTTCAAGCCGTTTCCGGGCGCGCAGCTCGTCACGCGCTTTCTCGAACTGTTCGTGGCGTTCCCGTCGTTTCTCGTCGCGTTCACGCTGATCTTTCTGTACGGCTCGCAGGGTTCGGTGAGCATCGGCTTGCAGCGCCTGTTTCATCTGCAGTCGCCGCCGCTCGACTTTCTGTTCGGCATCGGCGGCGTGGTGCTCGCGGAAGTCGTGTTCTACGCGCCTTTCGTGGTGCGTCCGACGCTCGCCGCGTTCTCGCTGCTCGACATGCGGCTGATCGAAGCCGCGCGCAGTCTCGGCGCGAACAACCGCATGGTCGCCGCGCGCGTGATCCTGCCGCTCGCGTGGCCGGGCATCGCCGCCGGCACGATCCTGTGTTTCCTGCTGACGTTCAACGAGTTCGGCATTCTGCTCGTGCTTGGCAGCGCGCATCTCGTCACGCTGCCCGTCGCAATCTATAGCTCGGCGACCGTCGATCTCGACTTGCCGACCGCCGCTGCGGGCGCGGTCGTGATGCTGGCGATGTCGCTGTCACTGTATGCGCTGTATCGGCGCGTGAATCGACGCAGTCATGGAGGCGCGCGCAATGTCAACTAATCCGGTTAGCGAAGGCGCGAGCGTCGCGCTGCCGCCGAAGCATCGACGCGCGCGGCCTGTCGAACGCAGTCTCGCGTCGCGCCTCGCGGGCGGCCTGCTGGTCGCATTCGCCGCGCTGCTGTGCTTCTGGCTGTTCGTGTTGCCGGTGATCGTCGTCGCGCTGTCGAGCGTGGCGTCGCACTGGTCGGGCACGATCCTGCCCGACGGCTACAGCACGCGCTGGTTCGAGCGGCTCGGTTCGACCGATTTCGATGCGCTCGTCACGAGTCTCGAAGTGGGCTTCGGCGTGGCCGTGCTCGGCACGGCGCTCGGCCTGTGGCTCGCGCTGGCGCTCGAAGGGCGCGATCGCAAGGGGCTCGGCGCTGTCGTCGATACGCTCGCGATGGTGCCCAACGGCGTGCCGAGCGTGGTGCTCGGTCTTGCGGTGCTGATCGCGTATCACAAGGCGCCGGTGGATCTGTCGAGTTCGGCGGCCATCGTCGTGTTCGTGCAACTCGCGCTGGTGTTGCCGTTCTGTTATCGCTGCGCGTCGGCGGCGCTGCGTCCCGAGCTGACGGTGCTGCGCGAAGCGGCCGCGAGTCTCGGCGCGCCGCCGGCGATGGTGCTGCGCCGCGTGGTGCTGCCGCAGCTCGTGCCGGCGATCCGCGCGAGTCTCGCGCTGGGTTTCGCGCTCTCGCTCGGCGAACTGGGCGCGACGCTCACGGTGTATCCGCCGGGATTCCAGACGGTGCCGATCGTCGTGGTTGGCGCGGTCGAGCGCGGGTATTACCTGCCGGCGTCGGCGTTGTCGCTGGTCTTGCTGATCGTGTCGCTGGCGGCGCTGTTGCTGATCGCGGCGCGCGTGCCGCGCCGTCGCGCGGCCTGACGCGATGGATGCGCTGTGGCTCGACGCGCCCGACAGACACACCGGACGCGATGCAAGGGAACGACTTGACGTACGTGAAGAGGACGAGGCGAGCGTGTCGAAAGACAGACGCGATGAGGCGCAGGCGGAGTGGGGTGGCGGCGCTCGGGCGCAGTCGTCGTCCCGATCCACTGTGACGACGCCGCTCGCGCTGCTGCGCCAGCACTCGCTGACCGATCTCGTGCGCGACGAGATCGAACGCTGTATCGCGGCGGGGCAGCTCGAACCGGGCGCGAAGCTCGTCGAGGCCGACTGGGCGGCGCGCCTGGAGGTGTCGCGCGGTCCGGTGCGCGAAGCGTTTCGCGCGCTCGAGCAGGCCGGGCTCGTGCGCAACGAGAAACATCGCGGCGTGTTCGTGCGTCGCGTCTCGGGCGCGGAGGCGGGCGAACTCGCGGCGCTGTGCACGGTGCTCGAGGAAGCGGCGTGCCGCACGCTGGCGGCGCGTATCGATGCGGCTCAGGTCGCCGATCTGCGCGCGCGGCTCGATCATATGCGCGACACGCTGGCTCATACCGACGCCGACACGCCCTATACACAAGCGCGCGAGGCGTTTCGCGATGCGCTGGTGGCGGCGGCGGGCAACGACAAATTGCACGAGGCGTATCGGCGCGCGGTGCGCGAATGGCGGCTGTCGCCACGCGATGCGTTGACGGACGCGGCGCGCGAGCGCTCGTATGCGCGGCATCGGGCGATCCTCAATGCGCTCGCGTCGCGCGACGCCGAGGAAGCGGCCGCGCTGATGCGCGCCCAGGACTAGTTGGTATGTTTGTATGGAAGGCGATGGCGGCGCGGGAGTCGTCATCGTCGAGATCGAGGTCGGCGTGAAAAGAGGTGGAGAAGATGGCACTGAGTCTGGACGATATCCGCAGCCTGTTCGAATCGCACGGCGAGCAGGCGTATAGCGGCGAACCGGTGACGCAGCTCGAACACGCGCTGCAGAGCGGCGCGCTGGCCGAGGAAGAAGGCGCGAACGAGGAGCTGGTGGCGGCGGCCTTTTTGCACGACCTCGGGCATCTGCTGAATCATCAGGGTGAAACGCCGACCGAGCGCGGTATCGACGACCTGCATCAATACTATGCGCTGCCCTTCCTGCGCCCGGTGCTGCCGGATGCGGTGCTGGAGCCGATCAAGCTGCACGTCGATGCGAAGCGCTATCTGTGCGCGACGGACGACGCGTACTTCAGTTGTCTCTCGCCGGACTCGGTGCGCAGCCTGCAACTGCAGGGCGGCATTTTCGATGCGGAAGCGGCGCGCGAGTTCGCCGCGCGTCCTTACGCCGACGATGCGGTGCGTCTGCGCCGCTGGGACGATCTTGCCAAAGTTGCGGGGAAGCCGACGCCCGATCTCGATCACTATCTGCGGATCGTCGAACGCGTGATGGCGCGCCACGCCTGACATATCAAAAAACCGCTTGCAATATGTCATGCGTATGACTAGAATTCGCCTCCTTCGCAATTCGATGTCACTGACACCGCAGCGCGAAGCCCGCGACGAAACCAGCGGGTTCGCAGGTTCAACAAGCTTTTTAAGCGGTAGCAAAAAAAGATGTTGACGAAACGAAAAAGAGCCTTCATAATCTCGTTTCTCTGCTGCTGACGCAGCAACGCAGCAAACGCCGGGTAGTAACAGCGCACTACGGTGCGGCAGTCGAACCGGGCAGTTTG
>NZ_JAAGPN010000025.1:0-55331 GCF_017104805.1 Paraburkholderia sp. Ac-20347
GGCGCCGTCGACGCAAGCCGCGTCGTCCGACGCCGCGCTCGTCGCGCACGGCGAGTACCTCGCGCGCGCCGGCGACTGCATCGCCTGCCACACGTCGCAAGGCGGCAAGCCCTTCGCGGGCGGCCTGAAGTTCGACACGCCGATCGGCGCGATCTACTCGACCAACATCACGCCCGACGCGAGCAGCGGCATCGGCAAGTGGACCTACGACGACTTCGCGAAGGCCGTGCGCGAGGGCGTGCGCCCGAACGGCGACACGCTCTATCCGGCGATGCCCTACCCGTCGTACGCGCGCCTCTCCGACGACGACATGAAAGCGCTCTACGCGTACTTCATGCACGGCGTCGCGCCGGTGAACGCCGCCAATCGCGCGGTGGACATTCCGTGGCCGCTGTCGATGCGCTGGCCGCTCGGCATCTGGCGCACGATGTTCGCGCCGAAGGTCGCGCCGTTCGACGCCGCGCATTACAACGATGCGATCGTCGCGCGCGGCGCGTATCTCGTGCAGGGTCTCGGCCATTGCGGCGCATGCCACACGCCGCGCGCACGCACGATGCAGGAACTCGCGCTGACCGATCTCGACGGCGACGACTTCCTCGCGGGCGGCGGCCCGATCGACGGCTGGGTGCCGTCGAGCCTGCGCGGCAATCCGCGTACGGGTATCGGCGCGTGGAGCGAGGACGACATCGTCCAGTTCCTCAAGACCGGCCGCAATCTGCACACGGCGGCGTTCGGCGGCATGACCGACGTGGTCCAGCACAGTATGCAGTACATGACCGACGCGGACCTGCTCGCGATGGCGCGTTATCTCAAGACGCTGCCCTCGAACGACGCGAAGGAAACGCCGTACGCCTACGACGCCGCCGCCGCGAGCAAGCTGCAAGGCGGCGACGCGAGCGCGCGCGGCGCGGCGGTCTATCGCGACAACTGCATGGCCTGCCACCGCAGCGATGGACGCGGCTACACGCGCGTGTTCCCGGCGCTCGGCGGCAACCCCGTCGTGCAGGGCAAGGACGCCACGTCGCTGATCCACGTGCTGCTCGCGGGCGCCGCGCTCGAAGGCACACAGACGGCGCCCTCGACCTTCACGATGCCGCCGTTCGGCTGGCGCCTCTCCGATCAGGAAGTCGCCGATGTCGCCACCTTCGTGCGCACCAGTTGGGGCAATACCGGCGCGCCGGTCAGCGCCGACGACGTCGCGAAGCTGCGCAAGACCGTGAACGTCACTCCGCCCGAGCTGCCGCCGGGCGCCTCGCTCAAGCGCTGATATCCGCGACACGCCATGACGTGATCGCGCGCCTGAGGCCCTGAAGTTCTCATCCGCGTTTTTCCAGCGCCGCACGCCGGCTGCCTCGTCATCGAGGCGGCCGGTGCGTGCGCGCATAACAACGAGACCGCTTTGATGCGGCGCTCCACTCTTCACCGAGACGACACATGATGAAACACCACCTGCTCTGCGCCCCGGTTCTGCTCACGCTCGCGGGCACCGCGGCCGCGCAGGGCTCCGTCACGCTCTACGGCATCGCCGACGCGGGCATCACGTACCGCAGCAACGAACGCGCCGGCAAGACCGGCGCCTATCAGGGCCATTCGAATGTCGGCGTGACGACCGGCAACCTCTCCGGCAGCCGCTGGGGCCTCAAGGGCCGCGAGGATCTGGGCAACGGCCTCTCGGCGATCTTCGTGCTCGAAGACGGCTTCGACATCAGCAACGGCACCTCGGGCCAGAGCGGCCGCCTGTTCGGCCGCCAGGCGTTCGTGGGCCTCGCCGACCAGCAATTCGGCTCGCTGACGATGGGCCGCCAGTACACCTCGCTCGACGACTTCGTCGGGCCGGTCGCGCCGGTCGGCCAGATCGGCGGCTTCGGCGCGCATCCGGGCGATATCGACGATCTCGACCAGACCACGCGCGTCGACAATTCGATCAAGTACACGAGCGCGAACTACAACGGCTTCACGTTCGGCGCGCTGTACGGCTTCGGCGGCCAGGCGGGCAGCCTCAAGCGCAAGAACACGTGGAGCGTGGGCGCGGGCTACGCGAACGGTCCGCTGCGCGTGGGCGTGGGTTACGAGCGCTCGGACAACAGCAAGACCGGCCTCGACGACACGACTTACGGCAAGTGGCAAGGCACCTACGACGGCACCTTCAACTCGTCGATCAACGAAGGCTTCGCGAGCGCGCAATCGCAGCAGGTGGTGGCCGCGGGCGCGACGTGGAATTTCAGCACGGTGCAGGTAGGCGTGAACTACAGCAACGTGCAGTACAAGGCGGGCGCGAACTCGCTCTACTCGGGCACGGCGAAGTTCAATATCGCGGGCGTGTTCGGTATGTGGAACGTGCAGCCGAACACGCACCTGTTCGCGGGCTACAGCTACACGCGCGGCAGCGACGTCGACAATCTCGACGACGCCGCGCAGTACCACAACGTCTCGGTCGGCGCGCTCTACGACTTCTCGAAGCGCTCGACGGTGTATCTGCTGGCCGGTTATCAGCACGCTTCGGGCACGACGCTCGATGCGCTCGGCCGTCCGGTGGCCGCGACCGCCTCGGTCTCGGACAAGGGCAACGGCCACTCGTCGAACTCGCAATCGCAGGCGATCGTGAGCGTGGGTTTGCGCGAGAAGTTCTAAGCGTCGCCCATCATTTCGCCGATAAGAAAACGGCGCGCGGGCTCTCACCCGCGCGCCGTTTTTTCATCCGGCCATTGGCGATACCGCCCTCAGTGCAGGACCTCGGGACGGGCGAGCAGGCCGATGAATTCGTCGATCGTCAGCGCGGGCGCGAATTCGGAGAGTGTCGAATAGATCACCGTGTCGTAGATCGCGGAACCCGCGGGCGACTCGAGATCGACGCCCGCCGCCGCCGCGCGGTGCTCCGCGCGTTCGTGGGCGATCGACAGCAGAAGCTGGGCTTCCGTTTTCGAGAATAGCGTTTTCATACCTGCTCTAACGGCGCATGCACGGGAAAGTTTAGGGAAGCCCTCGCAAGAATCGGTAAGTTTACAAATCGTCAGCGAGCGGCGACTTCGCCCAGCGCGGGCGCAGGTCCGGTCACGGTGTAACCCGCGTCGCGCAGCCGTTGCAGCAGCGATTGCGCACCGAAGAAGTGCCCCGCGCCCACCGCGACGAGGATCGGACCCTTGCCGTAGAAATAGCCGTCGCTCGCGAGCGTCTGCGCAAAAATATCGGTGCCGCGCACGTACAGATACTGACTGAAGTCGTAATGCGCGTCGCTTTCGCCGGGATAGCGCGCCATCGCCAGCCGCTCCAGTTGCGCGGCGTCGCCCGCGACCCACGCCTGCTGGAATTGCGCATACGACGCCGCGCCCTGGCGCGCGCCGTGCAGGCCCGCGCACTCGCCTTCCAGGAAGGCGTCCTGATCGGCGGCGGGCATGGTGTCGAAGAGGCTCATGCCCTGCTCCATCGTCTCGAGATAGATCAGCGGAATGCTGCGGCGCTGCGCGATCGCTTCGAGCCGAAAATCGATCCCCGCGAACACGAGCGACTCGCCCGTCGGCACGAGGTGCGGATGCGTCGCGCCGTTCTTCCACTCGAAGCGGTCCGCGTGCAGCCGCACCGCATCGACGAGAAAGCCCGCGAGCCACGGCTTGTGCTGGAAGAACAGCTTGATGTCGGCACCGCTGTCGCGCGCGCAATGCGCGAGCGCTTCGGCGCTCATCGACTGCATGTGATTCGAGAGATTGTCGGAGGCCGGATAAAGGCCGTAGCGCAGGATCGTCTGCACGTTCTCGTGCGTCGGGTTCACGTTCGTTTCGAGCACGACCGCCTGCACGCCGTCCGCCAGCGCGGCAAGCGCGGCGTCGATACGCGGATCGTCGTGCGCGAGGCCGTGGATCGTCGGCAGCAGCAGCAAGGTCGGATGACCGGGCAGGCTCGCGGTCCACACGGGCGGACGGTAGCCCGGCGCAGCGTCCTGCGCCCGCGCATCCGCAGCGATGCCCACGCACAAACCCACGCATAAACTCAGTAGCAGATTCAGACAAAAGCCCAGCCGCGCGCTCGCGCGCAGCACGGTCATACGCCGTGCACGCGCACGTGTCTCGTCGATGCGGTCAGTGTTTATCATTGTCGTCACCGCTTGTGGGGAGGGCCCGGTTGCAGCATAGGCGAACGCGATGCCGCGCGTCTGTGCGCCACCGCACATGTGAAACCGCGTGCGCCCCGAAACACTTGAAGCGCTTGAACCGCTTGAACCGATCGCTGAGGAAGCCCCATGGATCGTCTGCAAACCATGCAGATCTACGTGAATATCGTCGAGCGCGGCAGCTTCACGCAAGCCGCCGACGCGCTGCAACTGCACCGCCCCGCCGTCACGAAAGCCGTGCAGCAACTTGAAGACGAACTCGGCATCCGGCTCCTGAACCGCAGCACGCGGCGCGTGAGCACGACGGCCGAGGGCGACGAGTTCTATCAGCGCTGCGTGCAGTTGCTTGCGGGCGTCAACGAGACGTTCGCCTCGTTCGCGCAGTTTTCGCAGCAGCGTCCGCAGCCCAAGGGACGCCTGCGCCTGAACGTGGCCGTCGCGCTCGCCAAGGCCATCATCATTCCGGCGCTGCCCGAATTCCAGCAGCGCTATCCGCAGATCGAAATCGTGCTGGGCGCGAGCGATCAGCCCGTCGATCTGATCGGCGAAGGCATCGATTGCGTGGTGCGTATCGGCGATCTGAAAGACTCGAGCATGGTCGCGCGCAAGATCGGCTCGGTGGCGATGGCGACCTGCGCGTCGCCCGCGTATTGCACGCGTCACGGCCTGCCGCGCACGCTCGACGATCTGCGCGCGCATCGCGCCGTGAACTTCTTCACCGGACGCAATCGCCGCGTGATGGACTGGGTGTATCGCAGCGGCGGCAAGACCGTCGCGCTCAAGCTCGAGAGCGCCCTGCTCACCGACAACGCCGAAGCGCTGCTCTCCTGCGGTCTCGCGGGCTTCGGGCTGATCCACGCGCTGCGCCCCGCGTTGCAGCCGCATATCGACGCGGGACAACTCGTGGAAGTGGTGCCCGGCGTCGTGAAAGTGTCCAAGCCGATCTCCGTCATGTACCCGAATCGCGAGCATCTGCCGGGCAAGGTGCGCGTGTTCGTCGACTGGCTTACGGAGCTGATCGGCAAGCGCTGTCCGGGCTGACGTGCTGCGCGCGTTCCTCGCCGGTGTCGCGCATTGTTATTCATCCAATAACAATGAGTAATCGCCCCGCGCGTTTATTCGCGCCGCCGCGCGGCATACAGTGATCGGACCCGGCGCGCTCCGCGAGGCTGTGCTCGATGCTGTGCGCCCCGTTCGAATTCAAGAGGAATCCAGAATGTCCAGAATCGTACGCTTTCACCGTATCGGCGGCCCCGAAGTGCTTCAGATCGACGATGTCGATGTGCCCGCGCCCAAGGCCGGCGACGTGCAGATCCGCGTCAAGGCGATTGGCCTGAATCGCGCCGAAGTCATGTATCGCAGCGGCCAGTACACGCACGCGCCGCGCTTTCCGGCCGCGCTCGGCTACGAGGCGTCGGGCGTGGTCGAGGCCGTGGGCAGCGACGTGCAGGACTTCGCGCCCGGCGACGCCGTGAGCGTCGTCCCCGCGTTTTCGTTTCTCGACTACGGCATGTACGGCGAACTCGTGAACGCACCCGCGCGCGCCGTCGTGAAGAACCCCGCGGGCCTCTCGTTCGAGGAAGCCGCCGCCACGTGGATGCAATACGCCACGGCCTGGGGCGCGCTGATCGAGATCGGCGGCCTCGCGCGCGGCCAGGCGGTGCTGGTGGGCGCGGCGTCGAGCAGCGTGGGACTGGCGGCGATCCAGATCGCCAACAGCGTCGGCGCGGTGCAGATCGCGCTCACGCGCAGCGACAGCAAGCGCGCGGCGCTGCTCGAAGCCGGCGCGAAGCACGTGATCGCGGGCGGCGGCGACGCGCTCACGCAGCAGGTGCGCGAGATCACGGGCGGCACGGGCGCGCAGCTGGCCTTCGATCCGGTCGGCGGTCCGGAAGCGGCGCATCAACTGCGCGCGCTCGCGAAACAAGGCATGTTCGTGCAATACGGCGCGCTCGACACGCGCGATCTGAGCGTGCCGGTCATGGACCTGCTCTCGCGCCATCTCTCGGTGCGCGGCTACGAGCTGTTCGAAATCACCACCGACGCCGCGAAGCTCGAACGCGCGAAACGCTTCATTACCGAAGGCCTCGCCTCGGGCGCGCTCAAGCCCGCGATCGACCGCACGTTCACGCTCGACGAGATCGTCGAAGCGCATCGCTACATGGAAGCGGGCGCGCAGGTCGGCAAGATCGTCGTGACGGTGTAAAGGCCGCCAGCACGAAGACCAACGCAGCGTGAAAAACGCCCCGTTTCAGCGGGGCGTTTTCCTTTTCAGCGGGCAATGTCAGGCGTCAAACCTTGCGCGCCTTCGCGAGCACGTCGAGATTGCCCTCGCCGAAACCGTGATGGCCCAGGCGCTGCACCACTTCGAAAAAGATCTCGCCGGGACGGCGCTTCACGAAAGTCTGCAGGAAAAGACGCGGCACGCCGTCCGCGCCGATTTCGCCGTCGATCAGAATATGACGCTTGCGCAGCGCCTCGATATCGAGGCCATGACCGGGCAGGCGCGCATCGACCGAATCGTAGTACGCGGGCGGCGGCTCCACGAACTCGACGCCATTGGCCATCAGCGCGTCGACGCAGGGCACGATATCGTCGCTGGCGAGCGCAATATGCTGCACGCCCTCGCCCGGATGATCGGGCAGATAGTCGTGCATCAGCTCCGTGCGGCGCGTGCCTTCCTCATAGACGGGAATGCGGATCTCACCGCCCGGCGACACCATCACGCGCGACTCCTGCGAGACGTGCCAGTTCGCGTTGATCTCGTGAATCTCGCGGAAATGCAGCAGCTCGCGATAGAAGTCGAGCCATTCGCCGATACGGCCCGCGCCCACCGTCTGCGTGAGGTGATCGACGCGTTGCAGGCCGGTGCCGCCGTGCTCCAGATCGGCCTCGGCGGTGGCGATGTCGATCGGCCGGAAGTCGATGTCGAAAATCGAAATATCGCCGACGCCGCCGCGCTGGCCGCCACGGCCGCGCCAGCGGTCGACGAAATAGATATGCGAGTCGCCGATGCCCTGAATGGCCGGGATCTTCAGCTCGCCCGTGCCCACGCGCTCGCCCTCGAACGCCCACGCGCCCAGACGCAGCGCGTGCTCGAAGGCGCGCCGCGCGCTGTCCACGCGCACGCCGATCGCGCAGATGCCCATGCCGTATTCCTCGGCGTAGCGCGCGGCGAACGAGTCCGGCTCGGCGTTCAGGAGGAAATTCATCTGGCCCTGGCGATAGAGCGTCACGTCCTTGCTGATGTGGCGTGCGATGGCCTTGAACCCCAGCTGCTCGAAGCGCCGCCCGAGCGCGGCGGGATCGGGCGCCGCGAATTCGACGAACTCGATGCCGGCCATGCCGAGCGGATTGGCCTGCTCCGGCGCGCCGGAAATGGGGTTGGACGACATGCGGAAGGCTCCTGATACCAGCAAAAAACCATGAACTACGGCGGCGACAGACCGCGCCGCCAGTGCACGCCAATTTTAACCAAATCGTTCATCGCGCCAAAGACGGGCATCGAGCCGGGGCCGCCCGTTCTCGGTGCTAACCCGCAAAGCGTTCGATAAACGCACGCGATTGGGCGATAATCGCGCATTTTGCGCGTTCCGTACATTGCCGAGCCGCCTGCGCGGCTCTATGCTCCGTTTCACCGCTGCGGCAAGTCCCGCAGCCATGTTTGGCGACATAGATCAAAAGCCAGTTTCTGGAGACACTCATGACCCCGACCCTCGACACCACCGGCGCCACCGAGCCCGCACCGGCCGCCCGTTCCAGCGGCCAGGCCCGCAAGGCCGCGATCGGCAGCTTCGTCGGCGCCGTCGTCGACTGGTACGACTTTCTGCTCTATGGGATTGTCGCCGCACTGGTCTTCAACACGGCATTCTTCCCCAACATCGGCAAGATGGGCACGCTCGCGGCGTTCGCGACCTTCGGCGTGGGCTTCCTGTTCCGCCCGCTCGGCGGCGTGGTGTTCGGCCACTACGGCGACCGCCTCGGGCGCAAACGCATGCTCGTGCTGACCGTCATGCTGATGGGCCTCTCGACGGTCGCCATCGGCCTGCTGCCCACGTTCGCGACGATCGGCTGGTGGGCGCCCGTGCTGCTCGTGCTGCTGCGCGCCATTCAGGGCTTCGCGGTGGGCGGCGAATGGGGCGGCGCGGCGCTGATGGCCGTGGAAAGCGCGCCCAAGCACAAGAAGGCGTTCTATAGCAGCGGCGTGCAGGTCGGTTACGGCGTGGGCCTCGTGCTCGCGACCGGCATCGTCGCGCTGCTGAGCCATCTGCTCGGCGAGACGGCGTTCCGCGCCTGGGGCTGGCGTCTGCCGTTCCTGTTCAGCGTGGTGCTCGTGGCCGTCGGCCTGTGGGTGCGTTCGAGCATGGACGAGTCGCGCGAATTCGTCGAAAAGGTCGAGCACGGCCATCGCAAGCTCAAGATGCCGGTGCTCGAAGCGCTGACGCGTCATCCGAAGGCCTTCGTCTATATCGTCGCGCTGCGTCTGGCCGAACTCTTCACGATGTACATCGTGACCGCGTTCGCCCTGAGCTATTCGACCGCGAACCTCGGCCTGTCGCGCGATCTGTTCCTCGGCATCGGCCTGTTCGTCGGCGCGCTGTCGTGCGTGACGATTCCTTGCTTCGCGTGGCTCGCCGACCGCGTCGGCCTGCGCCGCGTCTATCTGATCGGCGCGACGATCGGCCTCGCCAGCGCGGTGCCGTTCTTCCTCGCACTCGAAGCGCGCTCGATCGTGTGGATCGTGATCTGCTCGGTGGCGCTCGCGAACCTCGCGCACGACATGGTGGTGAGCGTGCAGCAGCCGCTGTTCACCGAACTGTTCGGCGCCGAATATCGCTACAGCGGCGCGGGCGTGGGCTACCAGTTCGCGAGCGTGGTGGGCGGCGGCTTCACGCCGTTCATCGCCGTGGCGCTGGTGGGCGTGGGCGCAGGCTCGTGGCATCTGGTGGCCGCGTATCTCGCCGTCGGCTGCCTGATTTCCCTGATCGTGGCGGCGCGCATGAAGCCCGCGCAGGCGCACTGAGCGCAAGCGCAGAGGCAGTCACGAGGCCGGGCGCATGCCCGGCTTTTTTGCCTTCCGGCCATCCGATATGAAAACCACCACCCTCGCCCGGCGCGACTGGATCGCCGGACTCGAAAAAGGCCTCGCGATACTCGAAGCCTTCGACAACCAGCACGCGCGCATGACCGCGACCCAGGCCGGCGAACGCACGGGCCTCTCGCGCACCGCCGCGCGGCGCTATCTGCTGACGCTCGAATCGCTCGGCTACGTCTACACCGACGGGCGTCTGTTCGGCCTCACGCCGCGCGTGCTGCGCGTGGGCTGGTCGTATTTCGATTCGGCGCGCCTGCCGCGCACCGTGCAGCCGTATCTGCAGCAATTGAGCGCGACGCTCAACGAATCCGCGTATGTGAGCGTGCTCGACGACTGGGATCTCGTCGTGATCGCGCGCAACGGCGTCTCGCGCGTGATGACGACGGGCTTCGTGCTCGGCGCACGCGTGCCCGCGCCGCTGATCTCGCCGGGCGTCGTGCTGCTCGCGCACAAGGAGGATCAGCAGGCGGTGTCGAGCTGGCTCGACGGCGTGGAGCTCGCGCCCTTCACGGCGCACACGATCACGAGCGCGACGCGTCTGCGCGAAAAGATCGTGCGCGCGCGCGTGGACGGCTATGCGCTGATCGAGCAGCAGTTGCAGGTGGGCGTACGCGGCGTGGCCGTGCCGCTGCGCAATCGCAACGGCGATGTGGTGGCGGCGTTGAGCACGAATATGTCGATCGGGGATGAAAGCCCCGAAGAAGCCGTGCGGCGCGTGCTGCCGCATCTGCAGGAGACGGCGCTGGCGATGCTGAATGTGTTGTGAAGCGGGAAGCTGAACGGCGTCAGTGCGCCTGCCCCACAATCCACCCCCAAAACGCCTTCATCGCGGGCGTCATCTCGCGCGACTTCAACCCCGCGAGCCAGTAACTCCCGAGCCTCACCTCCACCTCGAACGGCCTGACCAGCAAGCCCGCCTGCAACTCGCGCGCGAACATGCACGCGGGCGCGAGCGCGACGCCCGCGCCCTGCATCGCCGCCTCCGCCATCAGCCGCGACGAATCGAAAATCGGCCCGCTCACGGCCCACGCCCCGACGCCCGCAGCCGCGAACCATTCCAGCCATTCGTCGGTGCGATAGGAGCGCAACAGCGTCTCCTTCGCCAGATCGGCCGGCGACGTCAGCCGCCGCGCGATCTCCGGCGCGCACAGCACGGCGTGCGGCGCGTCGAAGAGACGCGTGTTGTCGGTCGCGGGCCACTTGCCGTCGCCGAAACGAATCGCGAAATCCAGCCCCTCGCCCGCCAGATCGACGAGATTGTTGTTCGTCAGCAGCCGCAATTCGACGAACGGATGCGCCTCGCGAAACGACTTCAAACGCGGCATCAACCAGCCGATCGCAAACGTACCGACCACGCCCACCGTGAGCACTTCGTGCAGACGTCCGCCCTCGAACTGCTTGAGCACGGTTTCGATGCGGCCGAACGCGTCGCTCAGCACGGGCAGCAGCGCGCGCGCCTCGTCGGTCATGCCGAGCCCGCGCGGCAGACGCCGGAACAGCGGCACGCCGAGCCACTCTTCGAGCGTGCGCACCTGCTGGCTCACGGCGGCCTGCGTGACCTTGAGTTCGAGGCCCGCGCGCGTGAAGCTCAGATGGCGCGCCGACGCCTCGAAAGCGCGCAGCGCATGCAGCGGTAAATTGGGACGCATCGTGTCGACCTATAAGTTTGGCTTGTGTCTCAGCCAAATTATCGTCGCTTGTCGGACGGCGGGCAACGCACCACAATCGTCGGCGCAATGAGTATGATCCGCCGCCCGGCGGCGTCTGTCGGGCGCTCTACCGACCAACTCTCTCCTCGATCGTGAAAATCAAGATAAAACTTTTACTGATGTCGATGAGCCTGGCCGCCGCTGCCGCCACGGCCACCACCGGCCACGCGCAAGACCGCCTGAAAGACGCCGTCGATGCCGCCGTCGCGCCCGTGCGGACGCAATACGGCGTGCCGGGCCTGATCGTCGGCGTGACCGTGAACGGCAAGCACACGTTCTATCGCTACGGCGTGGCCTCCAGGGCCAGCGGCGCGCCCGTGCGCGACGACACGCTGTTCGAAATCGGCTCGCTGACCAAGACGTTCACGGCCACGCTCGCGTGCTACGCGCAGGGCGCGGGCAAGCTGGACTTCGCCGCGCCCGCCAGCCGGTACGTCGGCGCGCTGCGCGGCAGCGTGTTCGATCGCGTGAGCGTGCTCAATCTCGGCACGCATACGTCCGGCCTGCCGCTGTTCGAACCCGACGACGTGACCAACGATGCGCAAATGATCGCGTACTACCGCCGCTGGCAGCCCGCGCAACCCGTGGGCACGCAGCGCGTGTATTCGAATCTCGGCATCGGCCTGCTCGGCATGGCCACGGCGCAAAGTCTGGGCGAGCCGTATCGCGAGACCGTCCAGCAGCGTCTGCTGCCCGCGTTCGGCATGACGCACACGTGGCTCGACGTGCCCGCCGCGCACATGCCCGATTACGCGCAAGGCTACGATGCGCACGACACGCCGCTGCGCATGCATCCCGGCGTGCTCGCCGACGAAGCCTACGGGATGCGCACGACCGCGCCCGATCTCGTGCGCTATCTGGACGCCAACATGGGTCTCACCGCGTTGCCCGAGCCGTGGCAACGCGCGCTCGCGTGCACGCACACGGGCTATTACACGTCGGGCGCGCTCACGCAGGATCTCGTGTGGGAGCAGTATCCGTGGCCCGTCGCGCTCGCCACGCTGGAAAGCGGCAACGGCCCCGACATGCTGCGCAAGGGCATGTCCGCCACCGCGATCACGCCGCCGTTGCCGCCGCAAACCGACGCGCTGCTCAACAAGACCGGCTCGACCAACGGCTTCTCGGCTTATACGGCGTTCGTGCCCTCGCAGAAAATCGGCGTGGCGATTCTCGCCAACAAGGCCTATCCGATCGACGCGCGCGTACGCGCCGGCTACGCGATCCTGACTGCGCTCGCGAAAGAAAAGCCCTGAAATCAGGCGGTTTTCTCGCGCGCGTCGCAGCGAGACGGCGCGTGCGGCTGCGGCCCGGCCTGAAACGGGCGCGAGGGATCGGCTAAAATGCGGCCCACTACGCCATCCCCACGCTTTATCTGACTTAACGGAGTGCTCTCATGATTCAACCCGGCAACGTCTTCAAGGACAACCTCGCGCAACTGCCCGCCATCGACGGCATCGAGCGCATCGATCTCGTGAACGGCCAGGGCGCCGTGGTCTCGACGATCGAAAACAAGCCGGGCAAACAAGGCTCGCTCGCGGTCTATCACTACCTGCAGCAAGCCTTTGGCACGCTCGACGCCAAGGCGGCCGAGCACGGCCTCGCGGTGTTCGCCGAGCACACCGCCGACGCACGCAACCGTCCGGGCGCGCACCCGAACGTCGACCGTCTGCTCGAAGTCGCAGCGGGCGGCGAAGCGCTGCGCATCGACGTGATCGCCGCCGCGTAAGCGACGGTGACGGCGTGCGGCCATCGCGGCAGCACGCTTTTTTATTGCGCCAATTAATTCGGCATCCGTATCAATTGAAATCGTCATGCAGTCATTGCAGTCGATTCGAAGCAGTTGACACGCGAATATTGCTCGTCTAGTTTACTGGAAATTAATATCCAGTAAATTGGACATTGCATGGACATCCACACCGCCCTTGCCCAGCGTTTGCGCGAATTGCGCGACGCGCGCGGCTGGTCGCTCGATGCGCTCGCCGAGCGCAGCACGGTCAGCCGCTCGAATATTTCGCTGATCGAACGGGGACAGAGCAGCCCCACCGCCGTCGTGCTCGACAAACTCGCGACGGCGCTCGGCGTCTCGCTCGCCTCGCTGTTCGAAACGCCCGATGGCGCGGCGGCCACCGAGCCCTCGCCGCTCGCCGTCGCGCAGGAACAGCCGGTCTGGACCGATCCGGCTTCGGGCTACGTGCGCCGCAATCTCTCGCCCGCGCTCTGGTCGCCGCTGCAACTCGTGGAAGTGCAATTTCCGGCGGGCAAACGCGTGGCCTACGACACCAGCCTGCGCGACGCGGAAATCCATCAGCAGGTCTGGATCATCGAGGGGGAAATGGAGATGACCGTCGGCGAGGAGCGCTGGCGCCTGCGCACCGGCGACTGTCTCGCGATGCGCCTCGATTGCCCGATCGTCTATCGCAATCCCACGCGCAAGCCGGCGCGTTATCTCGTGGCGCTGAGCCGCGTCCCCCAAGGCAGTGCAAGGAGCCCGGCATGACCGACACGCACGCAATGAACGACGCCATCGTCGTGCGCCCGCTCGGCGCGAACGAAGCCGCCGCCAGCGTGGACGCCCTCGCCGACGTGCTGATGGACTGCGTGGCAGGCGGCGCTTCCGTGAGTTTCATGGCGCCGCTGGCGCGCGGCACGGCGCAGGCATTCTGGAAACGCGTGGCCGACGGCGTGGCCGCGGGCGAGCGCATTCTGCTGATCGCCGAAGACGCGCGCGGGGAGATCGTCGGGACCGTGCAGATTGTCACGGCGCAGCCCGACAATCAGCCGCATCGCGCCGATGTCGCCAAGATGCTCGTGCATCGGCGTGCGCGGCGACGCGGCGTCGGCCAGTTGCTGATGCAGGCCGTCGATACCCACGCGCTCGCCGCCGGAAAAACCGTGCTCGTGCTCGACACCGTGACCGGCGGCGACGCCGAACGGCTCTACCAGCGCAGCGGCTGGCAACGCGCGGGCACCGTGCCGGACTACGCGCTGATGCCGGACGGCGCACTCTGCGCGACCACTTTCTACTACAAGAACCTCGCCAGCGGCTGACATCACAAACCAGTGGTTTCGTCCAAATTTCCGAAAAAATACATTAAAAATAACTGGACGAAAATCAATACGATTGCACAAACCACTAACCAGGAACCCATCCGCCATGCCGCGTCCGATTGCCGTCCGCATTCATCCCGATGCCATTCGCCACAATCTCCAGATCGCGAAGCGAAGCGCGGAAGGCGCGTGCGTCTGGGCAGTCGTCAAGGCTAACGCGTATGGTCACGGCATCGAGCGCATCTATTCCGCGCTCGCGGCGGCGGACGGCATCGCGCTGCTCGATCTGGACGAAGCCGTGCGCGTGCGCGAACTGGGCTGGACCGGCCCGATCCTGCTGCTCGAAGGCGTGTTCGACGCCGCCGACGTGGCGACCGCCGTCGCGCATCACCTGACCGTGACCGTGCATGGCGACGATCAACTGGCGCTGCTCGCGGCGGCCAACACCACGCACCCGATCGACATCCAGTTGAAGATGAATTCGGGCATGAACCGCCTCGGCTATCGTCCGGACGCCTACCGCGCCGCCTGGGCACGCGCCCGCGCCGTGCCGACGATCGGCGAGATCGGCCTCATGACCCATTTCGCGAACGCCGACGACGGCGCGATCGACTGGCAACTCGATCGCTTCGACGCCGCCACGCAGGACATTCCCGGCGAGCGCTCGCTCTCGAATTCGGCGGCGGTGCTCTGGCATCCTCGCGCGCACCGCGACTGGGTGCGCCCCGGCACGATCCTCTACGGCGCGTCGCCCACGGGCGCGGCGCGGCATATCGAAAGCGTCGGGCTGCGCGCGGCCATGACGTTCACGAGCAAAATCATCGGCGTGCAGACGCTCGCGCCGCAGGAAACCGTGGGCTACGGACGCACCTACGAAGTCGAGCGGCCGATGCGCATCGGCGTGGTGGCCTGCGGTTACGCCGACGGCTATCCGCGTCACGCGCCCACCGGCACGCCCATCATGGTCGACGGCGTGCGCACGCGCGTGGTCGGCCGCGTGTCGATGGACATGCTCACGGTCGATCTCACGCCCTGTCCGGCGGCGAATATCGGCTCGACGGTCGAGCTGTGGGGCGAACACATCAAGGTCGACGAAGTGGCCGAACCGTCGGGCACGATCGGCTATGAACTGCTCTGCGCGGTCGCGCGCCGCGTGCCGGTGACGATCGACGCGCTCACGCCGCAAACGCGCGAGGAACGCGAAAGCGTCGCGGCCTGAGCGGGTTTTACCGGCCTCGCCCATCCGGCGAGGTCCGTCATCCGGCATCGCCACGCCCATCTCCTCCAGCACCGCCCGCGCGCTGCGAAACGCTTCGCTCGCCGCGGGCGCGCCCGCATAAAGCGCGCTGTGCAGCAGCACTTCGCGAATCTCGACGACGCTCGCGCCGTTGTTGAGCGCGCCGCGCACGTGCCCCTTCAGCTCCGTGCTGCGCCCGAGCGCGGCGAGCATCGCGCAGGTGCACAGGCTGCGCGTCTTGAGATCGAGTCCGTCACGCAGCCACGTGCTGCCCCACGCGTGCTCGTTGAGCCAGTCCTGCAGCGGACGCGAAAAGCCATCGAGTCCGCTCATCGCGCGTTCGACGAACGGCTCGCCCATCACCTGCGTGCGCCGCGCCTTGCCGGCTTCATACGCTTCGCTGAGTCCGGTCGAGCCTGCTGATTCCGCCAATTGATTCGGATTGCTCATGATTTCCTCATCGTCGATGGTGGATGAATCGTGAAGCGATTTCTCGTGGATGTTGAGCAGATACACGCCATTGTGCCCCGAACCGCCCAGGCGCACCGCGCCGCCCGGCGGTATACTCACGCGAACCCGCCGCCTCCCGTCCCTGCTCCATGGCCGATTCCGTCCACTACCACCAGGTCTCAGAGGTTCCCGGCCTCGTGCTGGGCGCCGCGCGCTTCGTCGACTTCAGTTTCGAGCGCCATTTCCATCTCGACTTGCATATCGGGCTGGTGACCGACGGCGTGCAGCGGCAGCGCTTCAACGGTAAGACCGTGCGCGTCGGGGCCGGATGCATCGCGCTGATGCCGCCCGGCGAGATTCACGACGGCGTGGGCGAGGACGGCGACGCTTACACGCTCAAGACCTTCCGCGTCGCGCCCGACCTGCTCGCGAGCGTGGCGCAGGAGATCGGCGGCGCGCCGCGCGAACCCGCGCTCGCCGCGACCCTGCTCGAAGACCCGGCGCTCGCGCATCGGCTGCTGCGTCTGCACGACGCCATGAGCGCCAACGCCGACGTGCTCGCGGTGCAATCCGAATGGCTCGCGCTCGCCGATCTGCTGCTCGCGCAATCGCGCGCGGTCGTGCCCGAAACGGTGCAAGGCGCGCTCTCGCCGCTGCAATGGCAGCGCGTGCGCGACTACTGTTTCGCGCATCTCGCCGAAAAAATCACGCTCGACGCGCTGGCCGACCTCTGCGGCCTCGGGCGCTTCGCGTTCCTCAAGCAGTTCAAGCAGACCATCGGCATGACGCCGCACGCCTGGCTCGTGCGGCTGCGCCTCGAACATGCGTGCAGCCTGCTGTCGCGGCGTCCGCAAGCCATCGCCAGCGTCGCGCAGGCGGTCGGCTTCTACGACCAGAGCCACTTCAATCGCGCGTTCCGCCAGGCGTTCGGCGTCGCGCCATCGACTTACCAGGCCTGAGCGCCCCGCCCCCGTCGCGCAATTTTTTACAAGCCGACGCCGGGCCGCCTGCGCCAGAATGCGTCGATCCGGGCGAGCCATCGTCGCCCGCCAGTCGAGGAACGCAGGCATGAACAGTGAGCGAGCACCGGGCGCACGTGCGCCCGCATGGGGATTTACGAGCGACAACATCGCCGGCGCGTCGCCGGAAATCGTCGAAGCGATCGTGGCGAGCAGCACGGGCCAGTCGAGCCCATACGGCGCGGACGAGATCACCGCGCGCGTCGAGCGCAGGCTGGCCGCGATCTTCGAGCGCGACGTAGCCGTGTTTCTCGTGCCGACCGGCACGGCCGCCAACGCGCTGTGCCTGAGCACGATGACGCCACCCTGGGGCAACGTCTACTGCCACCCCGCCAGCCACATCAACAACGACGAATGCGGCGCGCCCGAGTTCTACACGCACGGCGCGAAGCTCGTGACGCTCGACGGCCCGGCCGCGAAACTCGATGCCGACTCACTGCGGGCCGCTGCGCGCGTGAAGGTCGGCGACGTGCACTCGACGCAGCCCGCCTGCGCGAGCATCACGCAGGCCACCGAAGTGGGCAGCGTCTACACGCTCGATGAAATCGCGGCGATCGGCGAAGTCTGCAAGGCCGCGTCGATCAAGCTGCACATGGATGGCTCGCGCTTCGCGAACGCGCTCGTCTCGCTCGGCTGCACGCCCGCCGAGATGACGTGGAAAGCGGGCGTCGACGCGCTCTCGCTCGGCGCGACGAAAAACGGCGTGCTCGCGGCCGAAGCCATCGTGCTGTTCGACACGACGCTGGCCGCTGAAATGGGCTATCGCCGCAAGCGCGCGGGCCATCTGTTCTCGAAGATGCGCTTTCTTTCCGCGCAGATGGACGCGTATCTGAGCGACGATCTGTGGCTGCGCAACGCGCGTCACGCAAACGACATGGCGCGCCGTCTCACGCAAGGTCTCGCGACGGTGCCGGGCGTCGAGGTGATGGGCGAAACGCAGGCCAACATCATCTTCTGTCGTCTGCCGAAGCCGGTCAGCGAGGCGCTGGTGCAGGCCGGATTCCAGTTCTATCGCGACCGCTGGGGTCCGGACGTGGTGCGTTTCGTGACCTCGTTCTGCACCGCGCCGGATGCGGTCGACAGCCTGATCGCGCACGCGCGCGACGCGGCCGCCTCGCCGCGTGCGTGAGGAGCCGCTCATGACGCAACGCCTCTATTTGCAGAGCGACGAACTGGAAACGACCAGCGTCGCGTTACGCTGCACGCGCACGGACGACGGTCACTATCACGTCGTGCTTTCGGCGACGCTGTTTCATCCGCAAGGCGGCGGCCAGCCTTCCGACGTCGGCATGATCGGCGCGGCGAATGTGCTGCGCGCGCTGCTCGAAGGCGACGAGGTGATCCACGTTTGCGACGCCGAAGTGCCGCTCGGCAGCACACATTTGCGCGTCGATGCGAGTGCGCGCGACCTGCACGCGCGTCTGCATTCGGCGGGCCATCTGCTCGGCTATTGCGGCGAACAGCTTGGCTGGACGCCCGTAAAGGCGCATCACTGGCCGGGCGAAGCGCGCGTCGTGTTCGAAAGCAGCGGCGACGCGCCGCCCTTCCCCGCCGATCTCATCGAGCAGCACGCCAACGCGCAGGCGGCGGCCGACCTGCCGCGTCATAGCCATGTCGAAGGCGCGGTTCGCACGATCGGCTATGGCCCGCAACCGGCTTATCCGTGCGGCGGCACGCATGTGGTGTCGTCGGCGCGGGTGGGCAGGATCGTCGTGTCGAAAGTGAAGGAGAAAAAGGGGCAACTCTCGGTGCATTACACGGTGGAGTGAACCCGTTTCACGCGTTCAGCGCCAGCTCGGCACGCAGATCGTCGAGCGCGGCGCGCGCGATTTCGAGCCGCGTAAGCAGGACCGGCGACGCACTCGCGATCGGCATGCGCGTCTCGTGCGAGAGGCGTCCTTCGAGCGCCAGCATCGCCTTGATCGCGCTCGGATTCGGCGCGGAGAACAACAGGCGCAGCACGGGCACGAAGCGCTTGAACAGCTCCGCCGCCGCTTCGTGTTGCGACTGCTTCATGAGCACGAGCACGTCGCGCAGCAGGTCGCCGCAAACGTGCGCGCCGGCGAGAATGCCGCCCGTGCCGCCCGCACTCAGGCAATCGAGAAACGCGTCGTCGCTGCCGCATAGCATCGCGAGACGCGTGCCGCCGAGCGCGTCGAAACGCTCGCGCACGCATGCCTTGATCGCCACGATATTGTCGATGTCGGCGAGATCGCTCGCGGTCTGCGCCTCAATGGCCACGCCCGTGCGATGCGGCACGTCGTAGAGCACGATGGGCCGCGCCGTCGCGCGCGCGATCTGCTCGAAGTGCCAGGCCACGCCGCGCTGGTCCGGGCACACATAGGCGGGCGCGGAAACGAGAAAACCCGTCACGTCCCAATGTTCGAGGCGATGGATCTCGCGCACGAAGGCGCGCGTGTCGCTGCCGCCCACGCCCGCGAGCACCGGCACGCGCTGCGCGGCCACATCGGTGATCGCCTGCAGCACGGCGGCGCGCTCGACGTCATCGAGCAACGCAGCCTCGCCGGTCGTGCTCAAGGCCACGAGACCGTCGATGCCCGCGTTCACGTAGTGATCCGTGAGCGCCTGCAAGGCGTCGATATCCACTTCGCCTCGACGCATCGGCGTGACGATCGGCAACCAGATGCCTTCGAATCGATTCAGCATGCCTGCTCACCCTCACGCGGACGCAGCGAACCGATCGTCGCTTCGGGCACGATGCTCATGAGCGTATGCAGCGTGAAATCGAAGTCTTCCGGCGCAATGTCGAAACGCACGCACAACGTCTCGCGCTTCACGGCGGTCTGCACGACATAAATGCCGAGCGGCGAGTGATAGAGCGCGGCCAGTTGCGCGCGCGCCGCGTCGTGCGTGCGGGCGCCGAGCACGATGTCGAGCCAGGCGCGCGGCGCGCGAAGCGGCACGACCTTGGCGCGCGGGCGCGATGTGACAGAACTAGAAGCGGAAACCGCCATGGAAGCATCCACAACGGCATGACGGGCAAGACGGGATTGTGCGAGAGCCATACGATCGGGCGAATAACGCGCCGGTGGTGAAGACAAGGTTAGCGTAGAGCGGATCGCGTAAAACCGGTGTTAAAACTTCGGGCGCAATCGATTTTCGACATGCGGCATATGCGCTTTTAACGCTTTATTAATGGCGAATGCTTGCGGTTTTATCGCGCGTTTATTCGCTTGCCTTTACCTCACCCTACGATTGGATATCCGCATCGATTAAAGAAAGGCATTCGAAAGAATTCCCCGAAAAAAACGTTTGTAATCAGTGGTAACATACGTCCCCGACGAGGAAAATCGCCTATATAACGATCCTCCGTACCGGTTGGACAGACGCTGCCGTCGCATACGCTGCCAACCCGCTTCCTTATTCGATAAAACGAGCGCGCCAGCGTCCGCCGCAGTCCGATCGCGGGGAACGCTACGAGGTTGGCGCCACTGCATGCCATGAAAGTCCGTAATGCCCGTCTTTGGGCACCCCGAGGTCCGCGCCGTTGGTGCCTCGCAGCCGGCGCGCTCGCCATCGCAGCCGCCCTACGCATTGCCCTGCATCCGGTGCTCGGCCCGATCATGCCCGCAACCGCGTTTTGCGTGACGGCCGCGCTGGTCGAATACTATTTGGGCCTCGCGCCCGCGCTGACCGTGATGGTGCTCGGTCTCGGCATCGCCGATTATCTGTTCGTACCGCCTTACGGAAACATTACGTATTTCGATCGCCACGATCTGATCCTGATCGTGTCCTATCCGCTCGTCACGCTCATCGTGATTACCTTGATCGAGCGTTTGCGCCGCGAGCAATGCCGCGCGCAATTGATCGCTTCGGTCGCGCAATCGCGCTACGAAATGCTGCTGCGCCACGACAACGAACGCGCGCTCGCGCGCCGCGCCGTGGACGAAACGCATCGTCTGCTGCGCCATCTCGCGCAGCATCACGACGGCTTCATTCTCATCAAGGCGCTCGAAACGAATGCCGTGCAGCGCGCGAGCGTGGGCCAGAGTGCGGGCTCCGCGCTGCCGCAGGCGAGCGAGATCGCGCCCGGCCCGCTGTTCGACGCCGTGCATCCCGAAGACGTGCAGCGCCTGAACAATGCGCTGTGGCCCGGCAATCATCGCGTGCGCCTGTTGCGTGCGCCGCATGACCGCGAGCATCGGCTCACGAATTGCGTCTGCGAGCGCTTCACGACGCACGCGGGCGATTTTCTCGTGCTGCGCACGGAGAGCTGACATGGCGACGATCGAACCAGCAACCGCGGCCGTGAAGGCGCCCGCCATGCAGGCCACGCGCTTTTTCCACGAAGGCGATTCGCACGCCGTGCTGCTGCTGCACGGCCTCTCCAGTTCGCCGCTCGAATTGCGCTATCTCGCGCGCTATCTGCAGAACGAAGGCTTTACGGTGTGCGCGCCGGTCATCGAAGGCTATAGCGCGGGTTCGCCGATGCAGACGATGGAGCGCTGGCTCGAAGGCGCCGTGCGCGAATTCGACGCGCTGGCCGCGCGCTACGAGCGCGTCTCCGTGTGCGGCCTTTCGATTGGCGGCGCGCTCGCGCTGCGCCTCGTTCACGCGCGCCCCGCTGCGCAGTCGCTCGTGCTGCTCTCGCTCACGCTCGCCTACGACGGCTGGGCGATTCCGTGGTATCGCTTCCTGCTCGACTGCGCGTACTACACGCCGCTGCGCCACACGTATCAGTATCGCGAGGCTGAACCGTTCGGATTACGAAACGAAGCGCTGCGCGCCAAGATCGCGCGTGCGATGCAGCGTAATGCGTTCAGCGAAGTCGGTCCCTCGACCATCGCCCTGCCCGCGCTGCACCAGGCGCTGCGGCTCTCGCGCAGCGCGCGCAAGGACGTCGCCGCGATCGAAAACGACACGCTCGTGATTCATTCGATCGACGACGAAACTTCGAGCCCGCGCAATCCGCGCTACGTGATCGATCATATCGGCGCGAGTTTTCTGCGCACCGTCTGGCTCGACGATTCGTATCACATGATCACGTCCGATAACGAACGCGAGATCGTGGCGCGCGAGACCGCGCTCTTTCTGCGCGAAAGCGAAATTGCGCACGGCGCACGCGATGCGCAAAGCCAGCCCGTGGTGTCGAAGGCGCTGGCGCGCCGCCTGCGCCAACTGGCGGCAGTCGGAAGGAAGAACGCTTGATGCCGCTCGACAAGACTGCCGCCGCGCTGGGCCTCGCGTGCGTGATCGCGCTCGCCTGCGCCCGGCCCGCACACGCCGCCGACGACGCCACGACTTCAACGCCATCGTCGTCATCGTCGACGCAGGCCGATTCGCCGTGGAAGATCTCGATCGGGCCTGGCATGTATCTCGCGCCGCAGTATCCGGGCGCGCGCCACATGAAGGTGTACCCGTTTCCGTCGCTCGATATTTCGTACCGCGACCGCATTTTCTCGCAAGGCCCCGACGTGCTGGGCGTGAACGTGTTCCAGAGCGAAAACTATCACGTGGGCGCGTCGCTGAGCTTCGATTTCCAGTCGCGCACGGCCTCCGACGATCCGCATCTGCGCGGCCTCGGCAACGTCGACGACGGCCCCAAGCTGCGCCTGTTCGCCGACTACACGCTCTGGGCTTTCACGGGCGCGGCCGCCGTGTATCAGGACATCAGCGGGCACGGTCAGGGCACGACGGCGACGCTCGATCTGTACGCGTCGCTGCCGCTCACGGGCTGGCTGTTCTCGGTCGGGCCCGGTCTCACGTGGGCCAATGCGGTCTACACGCGCACGCTGTTCGGCGTGTCCGGCGCGCAGAGCGCGGCGTCCGGCTTGCCGCAGTACGCGACGGGCTCGGGCGTGCGCGATCTGCACATGACGTTCTACGCGACGCACGACTTCTCGAAGCACTGGGTCGGCTCCGTCAACGCGACGCTCGGCCGCCTGGAGCGCTACGCCGCCGGCAGCCCGATCACCGAGCGCCGCCGCGAACTCACCACTTTCGCCGCACTGAACTACCGCTTCTGATCACGCGGCTCAACCGTTACCGCCATGAAAGAGCGTGAGCCGGTTCGTGACGGACGTGACGCCCTGCACGGAACGCGTGACCTCTTCGGCCTGGCGGATCTGATCGCCGTTGCGCACAGTGCCGCTCAAGGTGACGGCGCCGCTGCGCGCGCGCACGAATACGCCTGATACGTCGAAGCCCTGCGCTTTCGACAGCGCGCGGCGCACCGCACGCGACAGGGTGCGATCGGCCTTGGTTGCCTTCTGGTTCGTGGGCGCGGCTTGTGCGCCAGCTTGCGCCGACATCGACGAGCCATCGGCCGCCGGCGTATCCGTCTGCGCATACGCGGCAACGGCGCCGCCCAGCGCCAGACAGGCGCACACGTTTCGCAACAGGGTGAATGTCATGACGATCTCCGTCCGTGAGAATACGGAAAGGCCGCGCAACGCGCGCGGATGATACGGTTATACGCCTACTGCGCGTGACGGGTTGTCAGGCTGCCGTGAAGGGCAATCTCGTCGCGACTACATGCACTTCAAAATACTAAGCAGTCCTTGTCTGACGACGGAAGAATTGCCAGAGCATCGCGCTCGCCTCGGGGCCGCGTCCCGAATGAAACGCCTCGCGTGCATCGCCGCCGCTCCACGCGTGACCGAGCCCGCGTATCACGCACACGCGCACGATCAGCCGCCCACGCTTCACATAGTCCACGTAGTCCACGCCGTCGCGCTCGAACGTGCGTTGCTCGCCCACGCGCAACTCGCCTTGCGCATCGACGAGCCGGTTGACGCGCGCGAACGCCTCGCCCAGTTGCAGCGCATTGCGCTTCGCCACCACCGCGTCGATATCGCCATGGACGACGATCGCGGGCATGCCCGGATACGTCTCCACGTCGATGGCGGCATCGACGAGATGCACGGCTTCGTCGCGGCTGCCGCGACGCATGACGCTCATCGCGCTCATCGTGGACGTGGCCGCGCCGAACGCCGGCCCCGAGTGCAGGCCGACGGCGGCGAACAGCGCCGGGTGGCGTATCGCGAGATTCGCCGCGAGTCCCGCGCCCGCCGACATGCCCGCGAGATAGACGCGCGACGCGTCGAAACTATGCTCGCGCACGATCGCCGCGACGAGCGACGCCACCGCGGGCGCTTCCGTCTGCGCCGGGTCGCCGTGCCAGTGCCAGCAGCGCTGCGCGTTCGCGGTGACCGCCTGCTCCGGCAGCAGCACGGCGAAACCGGCGCGCTCCGCGAGCCTGCAGATCCGCGTGCCCGCCGCGAACGACGCGGCGCTCTGCTTGCAGCCGTGCAGCATGACGAGGAGCGGCAAGCGCGCACGCGACGTATGACTCGCGGGCAAGTACAACTCGTAGGCGAGATGGTTGACGAGTTGGCCCGGCAGCGGCGGCGCGGAATGAAACGAGCGTATCCACTTTCCCGGCGCGGCGGACGGCGCGCTGCGCGCCGCCGCGCGTTTGACGGCGGGCTTGCGCTTCACAGCCGGCTTCAGCGCGGCATTAAACGCGGATTTAACGGCCACTTTCGCGGCCCGCTTCGGCTTGAGCGATTTCACGGGACGCACGCCCATCGCGGTGGAAAGCAGATCGAAACCTCTGAGCCAGACGTTCGATTTTTTGCGGGGCATGGGCAACGGCGCCGAAATATGCGGGAATTCGCGGTCGTTCGCGGAGGTAGCGTGTTCGCGCCCTTCTATGCCAACACGGCTCGACAACGCGCACGGGCCGTTCGCCACGCGCACTCGCTCACTGTATCGCGATGACGAAAGCTGCGCATCGGGCGCGCCCGCCTGAGTCGAACTCGCGGCGCGCGCGAGTTAACTTTTCTTCATCAGGCCGTCTCTTTTCTGATAAGTCCAGGCCACTACGCTATGCACATGGAGCGAGCAATGACCATCGCATCGCCCCTCACTCAACCGTAATGGAGAAACAGATGAAAGCCCTCATGATCGCCGCCGCCCTTGCTGGTATCGCCACCACCACGACCGCCTTCGCGCAGACGAACGTCGGCACGGCGCCGAATTACGGCGCGCATCAGGCTGCGCCCACGCAGGTGAAATACGTCGGCGCGGCAGCGACTGCGGACCAATGGGTCCCGCCGTACGGTCAGCCCGTCAAGTCGCTCACGCGCGCTCAGGTGTATCAGGACCTCGTGCACGCCGAGCAGGACGGCCAGCTCGCGTATCTGGATTCGGTGGTGTACGCGCATTCGTAATGCGCTTCGACGCGGCGGGCGCCGGTTGGAATGCGCCCGCCCTGAGATCGCAACATGCGCGCAACATCGGCGCAACATGAAATCGCAACGCCGGACCGCGCAATGCGCGGTGCTGGCGTTTGTGGCGTGCTTGTCGCGTGATGGTCGCTTGCTGGTCGCCCGCTAACCGGTTATAGCGTGCAGCGCTTACGGCTGACGCGGCGTACTGGCATCGACATAAACCCATGCCGACACACCCGACGCGAGCGTCACGCGATCGCGCCGATACGCAGCCACTTCGTAATCGTCCGCGTGAGCGAGTTCCTGCGCCGTAATCGCGAACACGGCGCCCGCCACACGATCGACGGGATTGCCCGTATAAGCGACCACCGGATGATGCGTCTTGCCGCTCGTCTTCACGACCTCGGGGTCGTCGATCTTCAGCATCGTGAGCGAAAAACCCGGCATCTCGTCGGCTGCGCCGTCGAGCTTGCGGCCGAAGGTGGCCAGTTGAACCTGTTCGAGCTGGAGCGTGCCGTAGGAAAACAAACGCTCGGAGAAGGACTGATCGGTCTGTGTCATCGTGTGAACTCAAGGCGCGGTTGAGCGCCGCGCACGCCGCCTGATCAAACGCCGGCGACGGCCACGGCGGCGAAATCCGATCGATTTTAAAACATTCGCTCGATACCGGCCACATCGCGTTGGCAAGGTTTCGCAGTGAACGCGATCAATGCGCGCACACGCAGCTATAACGAAACCGCCCGATTAATCAGGATTCCGATTCATCTATGCGGCCCGCGATATCGGCAATTCAAGCCACCCAGATATTCTCGATCGACTTCAGCGCGCCCATCACGATCGAACGATTCAGTGCGGCGGCGAGCGTGCCGTCGCGCTCCGCATACGCTTCGCACAGCCGCTGATGATCGGTGCACGAGCGTTGCATGCGGCCCGGCAGCGACGTGCTCAGGTGCCGCATGCGATTCGTGCGCATGCGCATGGAGTCGAGCACTTCTTTAAAAATCGCGTTGCGGCTCACGCGCAGTTCTTCGTCGCGAAACGCGACATTGGCCCAGAAATACCGATCGACGTCGCCTTGTGCCGCGGCCTCGGCCAGCACGCCGTGCGCGCGCCAGAGCGACGCGATGTCGTCGTCGGTCGCGTGCTCGACGATCGCGAGCGACACCTGCGCGTACAGCATCGCGCGCAGATGATAGATCTCGCGCACGTCCTTGAGGCTCATCGCCGCCACGCGCGGACGCCGCCGCGGCGACCAGTCCACCATGCGTTCTCGATGCAGCACGAACAGCGCCTCGCGCACCGGCGTGCGGCTCACGCTGAAGCGCCGCGCGAGTTCGACCGAATTCAGATCGTCGCCGGGCTGCAGCCGCCCTTCGATGATGCCGCGCGCCACCCAGTCCACGATTTCCGCGACTCGCGGGCTTTCGCCGCCCGCCTCCGGCAGGTCGTCGGTATCCATCAGCACGGCGTCGCTCTCCGTCATGTGCGCTTCCTTTTCTGTCCCCGCGAGGCGCCTGGCGCGCCGTTCCGCCGATTTTACCAACTGCCGGTCCGCTGTTAGAGCACGACCCGCCGTCCCGTCGCCGGACGTGTCGGCAAGCTCTAGTGTATACACTTAGCCGATTTTGTCTTGAAATTTCTCCTTTCAACGACATACACTGAATCAAGTGTCGACACTCATAAAAAAGCCGCACATCACTATCGGAGACATTCATGTATCTGGAGAAGGAGGTCGCCCTGGCGGGCGGGGTCGACGCGGGCGTGTCCGCGCGGCTCGACCGCCTGCCGCCGACCCGCTACTTTCGCGGCCTGGTCGCGCGCATCGCCATCGGCGGCTGGTTCGAGTTCTACGAGATGTTCATGGCCGCCTATATCTCGCTCGGCCTGATCCACAGCGGCCTCTACCGCGCCACCACGTCGAGCATGTTCGACGTGAACGGCTTCGCGAGTTTCCTCGGCTCGTTCTTCGCGGGCATGTTCGTGGGCACCGTCGCGCTGGGCGGCTTCACCGACCGCCTCGGCCGCCGCGCCGTGTTCACGGCGGCCATGCTGGTCTATTCGGTGGCGACGCTCGCCGCCGCGTTCCAGACCTCGCCGGTCGCGATGGACGCCTGGCGTTTCGTCGCCGGCATCGGCATCGGCGTGCAGCTGATTACTGTCGACACTTATATTTCCGAGTTGACGCCCAATCACACGCGCGGCCGCTATTCGGCCTTCAGCATTCTCGTGATTCTCACGTCGGTGCCGACCGTCGCAGTGCTCTCCTATCTGCTCGTGCCGTACACGGCGCTGGGCCTCGAAGGCTGGCGCTGGGTGATGATCATCGGCGCGGGCGGCGCGGTGCTGATCTGGTTCGTGCGGCGCGGTCTGCCCGAGTCGCCGCGCTGGCTCGAAAGCCAGGGACGGCTCGCCGAAGCGCGCGCGATCGTCGACGATATCGAGCAGCATGTGGTCGCGGAAACGGGCCAGCGTCTCGCCGCGCCCGTGCCCGTTCCCGATACGCCGCGCAACGACAGCAGCGACGCTCCCGCTTCGTGGCGCGACATGTGGCGCGGCCGCTATCTGCCGCGCACGATCATGCTGTCGTGCTTCAACTTCTTCCAGACCTTCGGCGTGTACGGCTTCGGCGCGTGGGTGCCGGTGCTGCTGTTCACGAAGGGCATCACGCTCACGCATTCGCTGCTCTACACGATGGTGATTGCGTTCACGACGCCGCTGGGCGCGATCGGCGCGATGCTGTTCGCCGAACGCGTGCAGCGCAAGTGGCAATTGGTGGGCTGCGCGATTGTCGTGGCGGTGGCGGGCGTGCTGTTCGGCATGGCGCGCGAACCGCTGCCAATCCTGCTGTGCGGCGCGGCGGTAACGATCGCCAACAACTGGCTGATCGGCATCTTCCACACCTATCAGGCCGAGCTGTACCCGACGCGCTTTCGCGCGCGCGCCGTCGGCTTCGTCTTTAGCTGGAGCCGGCTCAGTTCGATTTTCGTCGGCTTCTGGGTGGCGGCGCTGCTCAAGCATTCGGGCGTGCCCGCCGTATTCGTGCTGATTTCGTCAGCGATGTTGGTCATCGTCGTGATGGTGGGCGCGCTCGGGCCGCGCACCAACGGCGTCCGTCTGGAGGAATTGTCCCAATGAGTGTGATCGCCGCCGCCTTTGCGCACGGTCTCCATGCCCTTGCGCAGCGCCCGCTGCCCGCGAACGTCGCGCGCGAAGCGCAACGTTCTCTCATCAATGTGATCGGCACGTCGATCGGCGCGTCGCGCCATCCCGGCGTGGACGCGATACTCGCCGCCGCGCGCGATCTCGGCGTCGCGCCGCGCGCGCCGGTGCCGGGCCGCTCGGAACGCGTGGACGTGCATTTTTCCGCGCTCGCCACGGGTTTTGCCGGGCATCTCGACGATTTCGACGATACGCATCTCGCCACAGTCATCCATCCGGCCGCATCGGTGCTCGCCGTCATCACCGCGCTCGCGCCGGAAACGCGACCGACGGGCCGCGCCGCACTCAGTGCGTTCGCGCTCGGCTGCGAAGCGCAGTTGCGCGTGGGCGTGTCGATCTCGCCCGAGCACTACGACCGCGGCTGGCACATCACCGGCACCTGCGGTGTGATTGGCTGCGCGACGACGGCCGCGCTGCTGCTCGGCCTGAACGAAGCGCAACTGACGCAAGCCGTGGCGATCGCGGCGTCGATGTTCGTCGGCCAGCGCGAGGCGTTCGGCACGATGACCAAGCCGTATCACCCTGGCAAGGCCGCCGCCAACGGCATTGCCGCCGCGCGACTCGCGCTCGCGGGCCAGCAGGCGGCCGGCGATATCTTCGAAGCTGCGGGCGGCTATTCGCATTCGATGTCGACGCGCGTCGATTTCGAGCAGATGAACGGCGCGTTCGGCGAACGCTGGGAACTGCTGTTCAACACGTACAAGCCGTATCCGTGCGGGATCGTCGCACATCCGGCCATCGATGCGGGACTCGCGCTCGCGCCTCGCTTCGATAACGTTGAGGATATCGAAACGATTACGTTGCGTTGTCATCCGCTCGTACCGGAGTTGATGGGCAATCCGCAACCGAAAGACGGCTTGCAGGCGCGCTTCTCGGCGATCCATGGCGTGGCCGCCGCGCTGTGCGACAAACGCGTGGGCCTCGCGCAATACGAGGACGCGCGCGTGGTGCAGGACGACGTGCGGCGCGTGCGTGCGCTGACGACGCTCGCGCCCGATGCCTCGGTGAATCGCGACGAGGTGCTCATTCGCGCGACGCTCAAGCGCGGCGACGTGCTCGAACATCATGTCGAGCACGCGCGCGGCAGTCTCGCCCGCCCGCTCACCGACGCGGAACTGATGGACAAGGTGCGCCTGCTGATCGATCCGCTGCTCGGCGATGGCGTGGCGGCGAGTCTCGCCACCGCCGTCGAAACGATCGACGCCGCGCCGTCGCTCGATACGTTGTTCGCGCTCTGCGCACCGCAAGAGGAACTGAATCATGCATGAAGCCGTACAACATTCCGCCGTCTCCGATGCGCTGACCGCGCTGGCCTGCGCTTCGCTGGATCGTTCGGCCGGCGCTGCGATTGAAGCCGCGAAAACACGGCTCGCGCAAGCCCGCTCATATCTGCACGACGACCGCGCCGTCGCCACGCAACTCGCGACGCTGTTGCAGTCGCAAGGCAGCACGGCCACCGATCTGCGTGTGCGCGCGTGGACGCTGGGCGCAACGCTCGCGCATGCCGATGCGTTCGCGTCGGATGCGCCGGTGCTCGCCGTTGCGATTGCGGTTGGCGACGCCACGAACGCATCCGATGCCGACATTGCCGCCGCCACCGCGATCGGCATCGAAGCGGTCGCTCGCATACTGGCCGCCGTGGACAGCAGCGAATTCCGCGCGCGCTGGAACGTGGCGTCGTCGCTCGGCATCCTGGGCGCGGTGCTCGCCGCTGCGCGGCTCTATGGACTCGACGCGACGCTCGCGCGTCACGCGCTCGGTGTGGCCGCCACGCAAGCAGCCGGACTCGCGCACAACGCCATGCACGCGATGCGCGCGATCGAGACCGGCAAGGCGGCCGCCGACGCCATCGAAGCCGCGCTGATCGCGAAGCACGGCTTCACGAGCGCGCCCGCTTCGATCGACGGACGACGCGGCCTGGCCGCGTTGATGGCGTATCGCTTCGACGCGGCGAGCATCGTCGACGGCATCGCTTCGCACTGGATCTCCGTGTCATAGCGCGATTGTGCGTTCGACGCCGATGCACGCGCATCGGCGAACCCAACAACAGGAGAACAGATGGCGCGTATCCCCCGCAACCGCCGACACTTTCTGCAAGCGAGCGCGGCGCTCGCCGCCGCTTCGCTGCCGGGCTGGCCCCGCGCTTTCGCCGACGACGACAGCACTGCATCGAACGCTACCGCATCCAGCGACGTCACCGCGCAACTCGCGCGCTACATCGTGGCCTCGCGCGGTCAGGCGCTGCCCGAAGCCATTTCCACCGCGTGCAAGAACCATATCCTCGACACCTTTGGCGCGATGGTCTCCGGCTCGCGCATGCGTCCCGGCGAACTCGCCACGCGCTATGTCCGCAGCCTTGGCGGCACGCCGCAAGCGTCGGTGATCGCGTCGAACCTGCGCACGACCTGCGTGAACGCCGCGCTCGCCAACGCCATGTGCGCCCACTCCGACGAAACCGACGACTTCGAGCCGGTGACCAAGGCGCATCCCGGCAGCTCGGTCGTGCCCGCCGCGCTCGCCATCGGCGAACACGCGGGCTGCAGCGGTGAAGCGTTCATTCGCGCGGTGACGCTCGGCTACGACATGGCGTGCCGACTGCTGATGGTGCTCGGCCCCGACCGCGTGCGGGCCTCGCATCGCAGCGCCGAAGGCACGGCCTCGACATTCGGCGCGGTGGGCGCCGCCGCCGCACTCGCCTCACTCGACGAACGCGACACGCGCTTTGCCATTTCGTATGCCGCGCAGCAGGAATCGGGCTTGTGGAGTTGGGTGAAAGACAAGGACCACATCGAAAAAGCCTTCGATTTCGCGGGCATGGGCGCGCGCAACGGCGTGCAGGCCGTGACGATGGTGCAGTCCGGCATGACCGGTGTCGCCGACGTGCTCGATGGCACGCATAATCTGTTCATCGCGCTCTCGACGCAACCGGATCCGCAGGCGATGCTCGACGGACTCGGTCAACGTTTCTTCGTCACCGAAACGGCGATTAAAACGTATTCGGTCGGCTATCCGATTCAATCGCCGCTCGACGCTTTTCTCACGCTTCGCAAACAGAACGGTCTCACGCCCGAAAACGTCAGCAAGATCGAGGTGCATGTGCCGAGCGATGCAGTCGGTATCGTCGGCGACAGTTCGATGCCCGACGTGAATTGCGCGCATATGGTGGCGGTTGCGCTCGTCAAAGGCGCGGTGTCGTTCGCGGACAGCCACAACGCCGCGCTGATGCACGATCCGAACATGATCGCGTTACGCAGCAAGATCAGCGTCGTCGCCGATAAAACGCTCGATGATCCCGCCGCGCCGCGTGGCGCGCGCGTGGACGTCACGACCACGGACGGCCGCACGTTATCGCATACCACACGCTTTCCGCCAGGCACGAAAGAGAATCCATTGAGCGTGGAAGGCGTGAATGACAAGGCGCGCGACCTGATGGCGCCGGTGCTCGGCAAGGACAAGACGCAGCAATTGATCGCGCAGATCAATCGTCTGGAAACCGTGCACGACATTCGCGCGTTGCGCGCGTTATTCACGGTTTGATTGCGGTAATAAAAATCGGCTCGAATTCGATAACGCGGGCTAGATGAAATGACGCGTGTGCAGCGGCGCGAGTTCGCGAGCGTCGTCAGGTCCCCCCCGCGCGCGGAAACGGTTATCCGGTCTGTGCCGATGCCGCGCGAGTGCGCGCGGCCCAAAATGGAGCGCCCGTGGAGCGTATACCGCCGGTGCCTCTGTCGCATGCAGACCTGCAACAACGACTCTCGCACGTAAAGAAACCCGCCGCAGGTTGGCATGGCGGCGGGCAAAGCATTATTTCACTTGCCGGAAGTATCCGGGCACTGCATGCGCAATCGGCATGCTCCAACGGCTATTCAACCTGTCTGGCGTACTGCGTCCTTTCACTCGACGCAAATTCGCTGTCCGTTTTTCGCAGATCACTTAGGACACCCTGAATTTTCGCCACTCATTGCAAGCTAAGCGTCAGCTAAGTTTTGAAGCGTAGGCTTCATGCAAGCCAAGCCGTTTTCGATTCTCTTTTACCTTCTCCGTGGAGATGGTCATGACATCCGCGTATTCAATGCCTTCCGCGCACGGCCAGAATAAAGTGCCGGAAATCATGCTCGCATTCTGGATTATCAAAATTCTCTCGACGACAGTCGGTGAAACCGGCGCGGACTATCTCGCAGTCAACGCGGGCTGGGGACAAGGGGTGACGCGTGTCGTCATGTGCACGCTGCTAGTCGCGATTCTCGCGTTGCAATGGTCGTCGAATCATTTTCGCGCGTGGCTTTATTGGCTCGCTGTGGTTCTGGTGAGTATCGTCGGCACGCAGATCACCGACCTGCTCACCGACGGATTAGGCGTCAGCCTGTATTTCAGCACTGCCCTTTTCGCCGGCGCGCTCGCCGCAATCTTTTTCGTCTGGTATCGCAGCGAACATACGCTCTCGATACACACCATCGTGACGCGCCGCCGCGAAGCGTTCTATTGGGCCGCCATTCTCTGCACTTTCGCATTGGGCACCGCAGCGGGCGATCTCGCAACGGAAGCCACAGGACTCGGTTTCACACGAGGCGCGATGATCTTCGGTGTGCTGATAGCGGTGGTCTGGCTACTGTGTCGCCTGGGCGCGAATGCCGTGGCGACGTTCTGGATCGCCTATGTGCTGACGCGGCCGTTTGGCGCCGCGCTCGGCGATCTGCTGACACAAGCACGCGTTTATGGCGGACTCGGCTTCGGCGCGCAATGGACCAGCGCCGTATTTCTGGCCGCCATCGTGGGACTGGTTGCAATGGTGGAAATCAAGGCGCGATCGCTTCGCGCCGAGTCCTCCATTCACTGATTCACCCACGCTCACACTTACATTCACCTCATGCCTGAAGGAGTCGCGATGTCGATTCGATCCACTCTGCTGCTATCCGTTTGCGCTGCGCTCGCGCTTGCTACGAGCGCGTGCTCCCGCTCCGCCGAAACCACGACTGCGAATCCCGCCAGCAACGTTGCCGCGCAACAGAATGCGCAGAGCGTGGCCAGCGCGAACTCCGCACTCGGCGATCTGGCCGCATTCCGCGCCATCGCCGTGGACGTGACCGCAAAAGTCGAGAGCGGCGATCTGCCTGCAGCGAAGGCGCGTATCAAGGATCTGGAGATCGCCTGGGATGAAGCCGAAGCCGGTATCAAGCCGCGCGCGCCGGGCGACTGGCATCGCCTCGACAAGGCGATCGACCGGGCGCTGGCCGCCCTGCGCGCCTCGGCTCCGCAGCCGACCGATTGCAAGGACGCCATGCACGCGCTGCTCGATACCTTTGACAGCTTGCAGCACAGCGCGTAACACGGCGGCGATGAACAGCGGGCGGCGGCGCGCTTAAAGCCGCGTCGCCGCAAATTCGCGGATGGTTTCGCACAACGCGGCGACCGCCTGCTCCGTCACCGCGTTATAGAGCGAAGCGCGCATACCGCCAAGCGAACGATGTCCTTCCAGCCCCGTCATATTCCGCTCGCGCGCGAATTCGACAAAGGCGCGATCGAGCGACTCAGCGCCGAATGAAAACGCCACATTCATGCGCGATCGCCACGGCGCTTTCGCGTGAATGCGCACCGCGTCGCCCAATGCGTCGAGCGTGCCGTAAATCATGGCCGATTTCCGCTCGTTAATTTTTTGCATGGCCAGCAGGCCGCCAATGTCGTCGCGCAACCAGCGCGAAACGAGCGTCAGCACGTAAATCGCGAAGACGGGCGGCGTGTTGTAATTCGAGCGATGCGCGATATGCGTGCGATAGTCGAGTATCGCGGGCAGCCCTTTGGGAATGCGTTCGAGCAACGCGCGCTTCACCAGCGCCACCGTCACGCCAGAAGGACCGAGGTTCTTCTGCGCGTGCGCGTAGATCATCGAATACCGGCCGGTATCCACGGGAGCGGAAAGAAAATCCGACGACATATCCGCGATGAGCGGCACGCTCGACGGCGTTCGTTGCTCGCCAAACTGCAGTCCTTCCACGGTTTCGTTCGACACGTAATGCAGATATGCCGCGCGCGGATCGATATCGAGTTGTGCGAGATCCGGCAATTCGCTATAGCGCGACGCTTCGCCGTCCCACGCCACGCCGCAACGATGAACGCGCTGCGCTTCCGCCGTCGCGCGGCGACTCCAATATCCGGAGCTGATGTATTGCGGCGGCGCCCAAGCGGGTCCCGCGAAATTCATTGGAATCGTCGCAAACTGCAGACTGCTGCCGCCTTGCATGAACGCGATGTCGTAATCGTCGGATAAACCGAGCAGTCCCCGCAGATTCTCCATCGCTTCTTCGACCAGCGAGATAAACCACGCCGACCGATGACTCATGCCCAGCACCGAAAGCCCGGTTTCCGGCAATGCCTCGATGGCACGCTGCGTTTGCTGAAGCACCGATGCGGGCAGCGCCCCGGGACCGCCCGAAAAATTAAGCTCGTTGCAGCGTGTCGTCATCGTATTCCCGATTCGTGGTTGCCTTGCGTTCGACCATCGCGCAGAACGCATCGAAAAAGCGTTTCATGCGGGCCGGCTTATAAGGAAATGCGTCTGGATCGTCCATGTCGTGCACCACCATTGCAGTGGCGATTTCGAAAATCACGAGACGGCCATCCGGCGTTTCGGCGCAATCGAGCCCGACATAGTCGAGTCCGGTGCGCTTCGCGACGGTCGCGAGCGCGGCACGATGGCGCTGCGCGAAGTCGGCGTCGAATGTCGCCATGAAACGCGCCTCCTCGTCACGGCGTTCTGCGTGCGCCAGCATTTCCTCGTAGGGGTAATGCACCATCCAGTGCACGGAAATGCCCATATGCGAGACATACGGCACGCCGTCGATCAACGCGATGCGGTATTTCCGGAAAAGTCCATCTTCACTGCGATAATCGATATACGAGGCAACGTAAAACTCGTCGCGATCCGACTGATTCAGATACTGAGTCAGCTCATCCAGAGTCAGCACGCGCGCGAGACCTTGTCCCGCGTGCGATCCCACCGGACGAATGATCATCGGGAATTTGACACCGGCGACTTCGCCGGTGCGCCCGGCGGTTTGGAGCTGATCCGCGAGCCTGGCGCGCCCGACGCGCACCGTGTGCGCCATGCAAATGCCCGCTTCTGCGCCGAGCAGATTCCACGCGCCGTCGCGTGTCGTGTACGGAATGCAATGCGGACGGTTGATGACCGGCGCGCACGTGCTGTTCAGCAATGTCGCGATGCGCGCCAGCGCCGCGCGATTTCCATCGAGCGCACAAGGACCAACCAGAATCACGTCGTGCGCGGGCAAACGAAAATCCGCTTCGAGCGAATCATCCACATACAGCACGTCGATCTGGAAATTCGCCTGCGCCACGAGACACTCGAACGGCGTGTTCGTCATGAGATCGCCCGGCGCCTTGAACACCAGCAGCTTGAGCGGCTCGCGCGACGCGCCATTTCGAACGCGATAAAGCCGCTGCATTCCGATCGCCAGTTGCTGAACCGAGAGCGCCGATGCGCGTTCGAACTTTAATTCGAGTACCCAGGCGAGATCCAGTAGGGCCTGCGGGTCGTCGTGGCTGCCGCAATAATCGATGAGCGCTGCGCCCAGTTGCGTGAGATCGCCGCCGCTTGCGGCCAATCGCAACAATGCAGAAAGACCGCGCGGCTGATAAGGCGCTTCCTGAGATATCTGCGGATGCGTCATCTCAGCGACTCTCATTGTCCGGTAGCCTGGATAACACCGGCGTCTCGCCGATATAGCCCACTTCCTCTTCGAATCCCGGCAACTGAATTCCGGATTTCAACGACTGCTTTTTATCTTGCGCGACCGCATTCTGCTTCTCTCGCGTGCAGTCGATCAGCACGAATGGATTCGTCTTGCGTGACAGCTTGTTCAATGTACGTCCTTCCGATTGCGGTGCGATTTCGCACCGGTTCATCTGAAATGAACCGAACGGAACAATCGCCGAACGGAACGGGACGCAGCCTAAGACAAGCCTGCTTATGAAATCCTTAACGTTGTGAAATGAATTGAAATACCTCGTGTGCAATCATTTTTTATTTAATTGAATTGTCACATCGCGTTGCGCAGTCAAGGAATTTATTTATCTCGACCGAAACAGGATGAATGCATTCAACAACAGAATGACAGCGACATATTGCCGCCATTCATTCATGCGCATTCATTTCATTTTCAATCTAATCTGCGCTTAAGGCGAGACTCAGCATAATCGCGCGCGCGAGCCTCCGATCAGTCTCCGCCGCGTGGGCTGAACGTGCGCGGAAACACCGCCGGCGTGCTGCGATCGACGAGGCAATATCCAAGCGCCGGCCGATTCGATTCCCCGGCAACATAACCGGCTTCGCGCAGAAAACCCGCGGCAAGCATCCGCGTGCGAAAGCCGCTTTTATCCACGGGTCGGCCCAGCACGATCTCGTACATGCGCTGCAATTGCGGCAGCGTGAACGGCTCCGGCAACAAGAACGCGGGCAGCGATGTGTATTCCACCTTGCTGCGCAGCCGCTCGACCGCTGCCAGAAGAATGGCGTCGTGATCGAATGCGAGCCCGCGTTTGCCGATCACCGCATCGACGGCAAACCATGCCACCTCGGCAGCATTCGCGCCCTTCGCCAGCGACACATCCTGCGCGGCAATCAGCGCGAACCACACATGCGTGGCGGACCAGCCGCGCGGGTCGCGTACCGCACTGCCCCAACTTCCCAACTGCTCCAGATACGGACTCTTCACGCCGGTCTTCTCGTGAAGTTTCCGGCGCGCGCAATCTTCGAGCGTCGTATCGACCTCGACGTCGACGAAACCGCCCGGCAGCGCCCAACGCCCCGGATACGGCTCGCCGGGCGCGTCCGGACGCTGCATCAGCAACACCTGCAACGCGTTGTCGATCACCGAAAAGATCACGACATCGACGGTCGTATAAGGCTGCGGAAACTCGCGCGCCGGTCGCGCGCGGCGGCTGGAGGAAGGCTTCGTGTTTGCCATGGTGCACCTTGAAAGCTTGACGTTCCGAATTCGAGGTTGTATTGTACAACCCATGCAAGTTGTACTGTACAACTCAAACAAGGAGCAGACCATGTTCGGCATCCGGTTCATCAAGTCGCAACCGACCGTCCACCTCATGCAGTTTCGCGCCGGCCAGATGGTGCGCGAAGGCGCGGGGCTGTCGTTCTTCTATTACGCGCCCGCCACGACGCTCGTGTCGGTGCCCGTTGCGAGCCAGGATCGCCCATTCATCCTCGAACTGGTGACGGCGGACTTTCAGAGCGTGACCGTGCAGGGACAAGTCACCTACCGTGTTCGCGATCCGCATCGCACGGCGGCCATGATGGACTTTTCGCTGGGCAAGGACGGCCGGAGCTATGTGTCCGACGATCCTAAACGCCTCGGCGACCGCGTGGCGATGCAGGTCGAGGTGATCGTTCAGCAGACCGTGCAGGCGCTCGATCTGAAGCAGGCGTTGCGCGCCTCCGCGGCGATCGCGCAAACCGTGCAAACTGGCCTCGCCGATCAAACGGAAATCGGCGCGCTCGGCCTGGAGATCCTCGGCGTTTCCGTGATGGCCGTGAAGCCGACGCCAGACATCGCGCGCGCACTCGAAGCAGAAGCCCGCGAATCCAACCTCAAGGCCGCCGATGACGCCGTCTATCTGCGCCGTATGTCGGCGGTGGAAAACGAGCGCGCGATCCGCCAGAACGAACTCGATACGGACATCGCCGTCGAGCAGAAGAAGCGGCAGATCCGCGAAACGCAGATGGAAGCGAAGGCCACGTTGATGCGCAAGGAAAACGCGCTGCGCAACGAGCAAATGACATCGGATATCGAACTCGAAGAACAGCGCAAGGCATTCGTGAACGGCCAGGCGCAAAACAGCCGGACGCTCGCGGAAGCCGAAGCGCACCGCGTCGCCGCCGTCATGGAAGCGCTCGAGAAGGCCGATCCGCGCATCGTCAGCGCGCTCGCGGCGGCCGGCATGCAGCCGGGTCAGTTGATCGCTCAGGCATTCGGCGGCATTGCCGAGCGCGCGGAACGCATCGGCCAGCTCAATGTGTCGCCGGATCTGCTCCAGGGCTTGATCGGCGGCGGCGAAAGGAAGGCAGCATGAGCGCCGAATCACGCAAAGTCGTGCTGGTGACGCGCCGCACGCGCTACGAAGAGCTGATCGCGCGGCACCACACGCTCGCCCAGGCGCGCTTTTACATCGAGCATCTGGGCGCGGACTTTTCCGACTATCTCGCCGAGCACGCGGCCTACGCGCGTGCGCTGGAATTGACGGTTCGCACGCTCGAAGACTGGGGCCGTTACCAGATCGTCGATCGCAGCTATCTGCCTAACTTTATTTTCGCGCCCGACGATATCGTTGTCGCGCTCGGGCAGGATGGCATCGTCGCGAACTCGATGAAATACCTCGACGGCCAGCCGCTGATCGGCCTGAATCCCGAACCCGGCAGATGGGACGGCGTGCTGCTGCCGTTCGAGGCGCCCGATCTTCGCGCCGTGCTCGCGGATGTCGCTCACAACCGCTCGCGTCGCGCGACGAAGTCCGTCACGATGGCGGAAGCGCGGCTCTCGGACGGGCAGGTGCTGCGTGCGGTCAACGATCTGTTTATCGGGCCGCGCACGCATGCGTCCGCGCTCTACGAGATCGAATTGGGCGAGCGATGCGAATCGCAGTCGTCGTCGGGCGTGATTGTGTCCACGGGGCTGGGATCGACCGCGTGGATCAAAAGCGTGGTGACGGGATCGATTGGCGTGAGCGAGGCGGTACGTGGATCGAACGGCAACTTCCGCTACGAGCCTCAGGACTGGGACAGCCCTGAACTGACCTTCGCCGTGCGCGAGCCGTTTCCAAGCCGCGCGTCGAAAACCGAACTGGTATTCGGCCACGTGAGCGCCGCGCAGCCGCTGCGAGTGCGTTCGCGGATGCCGGAAAACGGCGTGATCTTTTCCGATGGCATGGAAAGCGACTATTTGCGATTCACGGCGGGCATGGAAGCGACCGTGACGGTGGCCGAGGCGCGGGGGTGTCTGGTTATTTAGTGTTCCACATTATTTGCGTATCGTGAGAATCTCCGCGTGAAATCGTTCGTCGTATTCAGGGATTTTCAATCAGTCGACGTAAGGGCGAGATTCACCGACAATCGATAATATCGCAAACCGCGTTGGACCCTATCCATGCCGACTATCACGCTGCGCCAGGCGTCAGATTCAGACTGGACCTTCCTGAGCATGATTCAGGAAACGTGCATGAAGGCGTATGCGGTGCGTACGTGGGGAACATGGATACCCGAGCCATTAGAAAACTTCCGGCCCGAAACACACGAGATTATCCAATGCGACGGAGACGAGATTGGCTGCATGGCCATCGTCGCCGAAGAGGACGTGCTGTCGCTGGAAAAGCTTTATATCCTGCCGGCTTTTCAGGGACGCGGAATCGGCACATGGCTGCTCAAGCGCCTGATCGAGCGCGCGCACGCGTGCAATAAGCCCATCCGGCTACGCGTTCTTCGCGTCAATCCCGCCAGGCGGCTTTATGAAAGAAACGGCTTCCGGATCGACAGTTCTAGCGACGTGCGCCATTTCATGTCGTATCCGGTCAACACCTCATGACGCAACCTGCGCGAGAAACGTCGCGAAGTAATCGTCGTCGAGCCAGCCGGAGACATGTTCCGACGCTTCGATACGCCGGATTTCCTGCTGCCCCTTGTCGGTCAGGATCGCAATCTGGAGCGTCGGGACGAATTTCGTGCTGGGAGGAGGTTTCTGATCAACGGTCTGAATCAGCCCTTGCGAGCGAAGCAAAGTAAAAATTGCCGGTCGCTTGTGCCACGGTATCTGGCGATACAAAGCGAGCCGAAGAGCTTCAAGTACAGCGCCGTTGTTGAATTCCATGAGCATCCTTCTGGTGTTCGACTGAAATGTGCTGCGGGCTCTGAAGACTCACAGTAGCACAGTCAGCGGTCCGCGCGATGACACAAAAAGCGGGGCTTTCTCCGCTTATCTCGTCGTCCCGATTATTTTTTCGACGTGCGTGGCCCGTTTTGTGCGTCGGCAACACCGCGCCGAACCGCGCTGGCAGCGGCTCGGGCCACTCTGCGCCGCCACCCGCGCGCGCTTGCGTTCGGGCGCTCAGCCCGTTACACTGCGCCGCAGACGGGATTCAGCCATTCGCTCGATTCTCGCGTAGGCGTTAACGTGAACCAACGCAAATCCTTGAGCCGGACGACCATCCGCCGGGCTCAATTGCGTCAGGTTCATATTGATGAATAACGCCGTTTCACAGGCGGTTTCGCGCCATCGTTCCCGCTTTCTCCTCCCCCTCGGCATCGTCCTCATTGGCGCCAATCTGCGTGCGCCGATCACCGCGCTCGGCCCGGTTCTCGACCGCATTCAGGCCGATCTTGCGCTCGGCGACACGACCGCCAGCCTGCTCAGCGCCCTTCCGCTGCTGATTTTCGCGCTGCTTTCGCTGGTTGCGCCCGCATTCGGGCGGCGCTTCGGACTGGAGCGTAGTCTCGGCATCGCGCTGGCCGCGATCCTGATCGGCACGCTGATCCGTTCGAGCCCTTTATCGGTCGGCCTGTGGATCGGCACGCTGTTGCTCAGTTGCGGGATCGCGGTCGGCAACGTGCTGCTGCCGGGTCTTGTCAAACGCGCGTTTCCGGAGCACGCCACGCTCTATATCGGCGTGTACGCGGCGGCCATGGCCAGCGCGGCGAGTCTGGCCGCCGGCCTCGCCGCGCCCGTGGCGGACCTGCCAGGCTCGAACTGGCGCATCGCCATTGCGCTCGGCGCCGTGATCACCGCGGCCGCCATCCTGGTCTGGCTGCCGCAGTTGCGTCGCCCGCACCACGGCGTGGCGTCGCGCGCGAACGCGTCGCATGCGGTCTCGCCGTGGCGTCATCCGATCGGCTGGCAGGTGTCGAGCTTCTTCGCGTTCCAGTCGTTCGTGTTTTACTCGCTGATCACCTGGTATGCGGCGATGAGCGCGGCGCGTGGCGAATCGGCCACTGCTTCGGGCTTCGATCTGCTGCTTTATCAGGTGGTCGCCGTGGCGACGAATCTGCTGTCCGCGCCCGTCATCAAGCGGACGAAAGACCAGCGCGCCATCGGCCTGGTGTGCGGCGGCTGTTTGCTTGCGGGGACGATCGGACTCGGCGTCGCCGCGCCTTTTCCGGCGCTCTGGCTCGCGATTGCTGGCCTGGGCGCGGGCTTTTCGATGACGACGAGTCTGTCCTTGTTCGCGCTTCGCACGCGCCATCATGACCAGGCCGCGAAGCTCTCCGGCATGGCGCAGTTCGTCGGCTATGCGGGCGCGGCGCCGGGGCCGGTTTTGACGGGCATGCTACACGGCGTCACGGGTTCGTGGACGGCGTCGCTCGCGATGCTCGTCGGCGCGAGCGCGCTCGTCACCGTGTTCGCGGTGTTGTCGGGGCGTGACAGGTTTATTGATTGAAAAAGCGGTGATTGAAACGCGCGAGCGCCGCGGTGAATTCAGTTCACCCGCGCGCCAGCCGTTCGTCGATTACCTGCAAAGCCGCCAGCGCGCCGCTGGCGATGCCCACGCCCACGCGGTCCGCAATGCCCGACTCACGCGGATTGATACGAACGACACGCGGTCCGTGGCGCTCGCTGAAACGGCGCACCGTCGGCAACGCATTGCCCGCCCCCACTTCGATCACAACAACGCGCTCGACGCCGCGCAACCAGGCGGCAAGACGCGCTGCCTGACGCTCCGCCTGCCGCGCGACCCAGTTCCAGTCGCCAAACATGAGGATGTTCGGGCGCGCCAGTGCGCCACAACGCGGACAACGCGGCAACTCGCCCTGCAGCCGACACGTCGCTTCGTCGACGACCGGATCGACATCAGTCGCCGACCAGACGTCTTCAGTGCACACGTCAAGGCATTGCAGCGTGTGGATATTTCCGTGACATTCCTCGATACGCTCCGCGGCAAAGCCCGCCTTCTGGAATTGCCCATCGACGTTACTGGTGAACACGAACGCGCCATGCTTCATGCGCTCACCCCAACCGAGCAAATGGTGAAATCCCGCATGCGGCACGGTCTCGCGATAAAGCTTGAGCCGATGACCGTAGAATCCCCATGCGAGATGCGGATCGCTGGAAAAAACCGCTGGATTGGCGATGTCCTCAAAGGAGAATCCGTGGTGACGCAGCGCGGGATAGGCGCGCCAGAGCCCTTCGTCGCCCCGAAAATCGGGCAGACCGGAATCGACGCCCATGCCGGCCCCCGCGGTAACGAGCAAGCCGTCGGCCTCGTGAATCCATCTTGCAGCCTGCGCAATGCTGACGTCGTCGAACACCATCGAATCTCCTTTCTCTCGCGCGCGGAATTAGGCGTTACTCGCCCTGAATTACGTCGCCCTGAATTACGTCGTCCAGATGCGGACGGATATTCACACGATCCGCGGCCGACTTGATCCCCAACGTTTCGAATTCCAGCGTCCAGTGTCGGCCGTTAGCCGGCGGATTCTCGCAACGCACGAACACATCGATGCTTTGCAACACGGCGGCCAGACGGCTCGTATAACGTGGGCTGCGTTTCGTCTCTTCCCAGAACGCCCGACCGAAACCCACCATCGTGGGATTGCGCGGCACCTCGACCATGTCGTTTCTCAGCGGGAACGGCCGATTTTCAAATACGGCAAGCAAACGCTGTAGCGTGCCGTTGAGTTCGGCATCAGTGAAATTGATGGGCGTGTCCGCATGATCCCTGCGCGTCTGGATGCCCTGCGCAGTCAAGCGATACTCGAACGGCACTTCGTCGACAGCCGTCTTGCACTGCACCCAGTTGTCGTCGGTCGTCACGTCCGCGCCATTTTCCGGCTCAGCAGGCGCGACCGGAGCAGCAGAATCGTGATTCGTCGCACCACTCACCTGATCGATCAGGTCGTAACCGAACATGAAGAGCGCCATTTCCAGTGCACGCAACCGCTGCGCTTTTGAATCCATGCTCGCAAACGCGCTGTTGCGCGCATTGCCGTGCGAAACGATGGCGCTCAATACCCAACTCGCCTTCATATTCCAGCGTGCGTAGGCACGCCCGCGCACCAGCCTGGAGAACTTGAATTCATCCTGCGCCGCGTTGCGCAGCGGCGGACATTTCGCATCCGCCGAGCTTTTCGCCGCCGCCCACGGAAAATTGAGTTGGTCCGGCACGTGGGTGCGTCCCGTATCGCGGCAGAACAGCACGACCGCGCGACACAGAGCGGCGGCCACACGGCTATCGTAAATCGCGAAATCGTCGCAAACGAGCGAGTAAACCTTGCTCATCCCCGAAGTAAAACGCAATTCGGTCCGGTCGAACAGCGGATGATCCGTGTCGCCGGCATTAATCGCGTCGCGTGTCGCGCCGATAATGCGGCACAAATCGTTACGCCAGTTCTTCAGCCATTCCACATTGCCGCCCGTGACGCCACCCCATTGCATTACGGCTTGCGCTGCCCGAAACACGCGCTCGTTATCGCCAGCCGCCAGCCCGTCGCGCAGTTCTGTCTGCAGGGTGTCGAGGACCCGCACGTTCGATTCAGCCGTGTTGCCAGAAGGCAATTTGAACGGGGCGATTTCGACGTGGCGCCACTGATAGCGCTTGTAAGCGTCGAACAGGCTGTCGCATTGCCACTGAATCTTTCCCACACGCATCACATAGGCGTGCCTGAAAGTGGCGTTGTCGAGATTCGCACTCATCCACTTGATGAATGCCTCGACGTCGTTCCCCGAAAGATAATCGCTCTTGTTCATTTTTTGGCCTGGTTTTACGGTGTGGTGACGCTGCGCACTGAAACAGGTTTGCAAACGACCTGATCGGTAATAACGGCGGCAAACTCGACGACTTGAATTCGCCGTGTTCAGCTATGCCGGCGCGGCGTTCGAAGAGTATCCGACGCCATTAGGACATTGCGCGTCCCAATGAAGACGATGTCGCGCCAACGCCCGGCGCCCGCCATCAGGACGCGCTTTGTCCGAATCGCCAGGCATGCTTGCGACTCGTCGTCCTGCGCCGTATCGACCACGCGATGATCGCGCTCTGACCACGACGTGCGTATGGACAGAGCCTTCGCTACACTCTCGATCCTCACTCCCGACACTCGCCCCATGACTATCAAGGAAGCGCTGCTCAATATTCTCCCCTATGTCGCGGACCCTGATGACATGGACCTGGCCGCAGAGAAGGGGCTTCGATTCAGCGAGATTTACGCGCAATTGCGCGCACGCGTCGACGACCTGCCGTCCGAACGCAGCGTGCGGCGAGTCATGACCAGGATGTCTGACTATATCGATCACGTCGGGCACACGAACGCGGCTCGCTGGTTCAAGGTCCGCAATACGAATATGCTCAGCAGCGATTCGCGCATGAACGTCAACACCGCGATCGCGCTCACCACGCTCCAGCGCATGGCGGCACGGCAGTTACCGGGCGCGGTGTACGCGGGTCTCGCCGCGCGTTTCGAAGAAGCTCGCGCGACGCTCGATCTGGACGGCTCCGAAGCGGCACAGAAAGGCAGGTCGTGGGACGCGAAAATCATGCGGATTGTCGGCGCGCAGCCGTTGATTGCGCCGCCCATCGAAGATGAGATCTACCACAGCGTCACCGATGCGCTGTTGCGTGAGAGGCAGATCGATATCCGCTATCAGCCCAACACACTCGAAGCCAGAGTCGCGGATTATGGCGGTCTGTCGCCGTTCGGCTTGCTCGAAGGCGATGGCGTGTTCTATCTCGTCGCGCAAACAGCGGGCAAAATGCGGATGTTCCGGTTGGACAGAATGAAGAGCGTGAAAGTACGACGCGATTCCGTTGTCCCGAAACCGGGTTTCAATCTCGCGACATACGTTAAAAAGCAGGGTATCGCCGAATTTCGTCCGGAACCGGAGGTGGAATTAAAACTCCGCATTCACGCGCGCGAAGGTCAGTACGCACGCACGGCGGCCCAACACCAGCTTACGCAATTCAAGCTGAGCGAGGACCAGCAGATCGTCGAATGGGCCGAGGACAAACAGTCGTTCGTGCTGACCGCCACGATCCGGCCGTCCGTCTCGCTGCGGAATTATCTGCACGGACAAAGCGACACGGTCGAAGTATTGGCGCCCGCCAGTATGCGGGAGGAATTCGCCGAACGTATTCGCCGCATGGCGAAGCGCTATGCGCATAAGCACCGCGAATGACGAAGTAACGCTCAATCGCGTCCGCACGCCAGGCGATATGCTTGCACGCGAATAGAATCGGCCGCATGCCCGGACTGCCTGGCCCATGCGATTTGAACTCGACGTCCTAGATGTCGAAACGATCCTGCGGCGGCGGCACCGCGTCGCCGTCTTTCAGCGCCATCGCGAGCAACGCGGATTGTTGAGTGGCGCAGTTAATCACCTGGTGTGGAATCTGAACGGCCTTCTGCCACCAACAAGCACCAACAAGCGTTTCATTTCCGCGCACCCGGATGCCCCCAGTTTCACATCACCCGCGGAACATCATTCGACCACTGCGGCACACATAGTCTGAAAAAGAACGGGGATGGGTAGGTCACGGTTCAGGCACACCTACAGTGTGCCCCCCATACTTCGCCACTTACTCAGCGTCGACCGAACTCGCCGAATCCGTCTGTGCGGACGGCGCCGACGCCTCTTTCGGCGGCGCCTCATCCTTGATCTCATAGGACGGGTCGCGCACCCAACGACTCAGGTCCTTGCTGATCACAATGGTCGTGCGATCCAGAATCGAACAGCTTCCCTTGAAGGCGCCCCACACGCCGCCGACGGACCAGCGATTGATTTTGGTGTGGCGAACAACCTTGCCGTTTTCAATCAGATCGGCGCTGACCGTCGTCGCCTTGGGACCGCTCCATGCGCCGCCGCCCACGCCCAGCACGTGCGTAATCTGCAACCTGAGAATCCTGGCATTGCCGGCGTCGGTTTGCGCGGCGATCGTACCGTCGCCGCCACGGTTGATCTTGCGAAGCGCCTTGGAGATGTGCTCGGTGAGCATGTCTTCAATATGGCATTCGTTCTTGATCTGCTCGACGACGCTCGCATCCGGCGCGTAGGTGACCGGCGTTTCAAGTAAAACCGGCGTGGCGGCGAAAACCGTGGTCGTTGAAAAGCAGAGAGCAGCGGTGAGTATTCTCTTCATAGCGTGCGTTCTTATAATGTTATAGCCGGATCGCCGACATGGCGCGGCCGTCGGCTATTTTAAATCCATGTCGGGTTTCGCAAATGAGTACGCTTCACGACGATCGGGCTATCAAGCATCAAGCCAGTTGGAAAACTGCCACGGTTTCGCGCAGTTTGCCGGCCTGATCTTCAAGCGACTGCGCCGCGGCGGCCGACTGTTCGACGAGCGCCGCGTTGCGTTGCGTCGCTTCATCCATTTGCCCGACTGCCAGCGCCACCTGGCCAATCCCGTTGCTCTGTTCCTGCGAAGCGGCGGTGATTTCGCCCATGATGTCCGTCACGCGCTTGATCGCCGAAATGATTTCGCGCATCGCCTTGCCCGCGTCATCGACCAGCGTCGTGCCCGAACGCACGCGCGACACCGAGGTGTTGATCAGATCTTTGATCTCCCTAGCCGCACTGGACGACCGCTGCGCCAGCGTGCGCACTTCGCCGGCCACCACAGCAAAACCACGGCCTTGTTCGCCGGCTCGCGCGGCTTCGACCGCCGCATTCAACGCCAGAATGTTGGTCTGAAATGCAATCCCTTCGATGATCGCGATGATGTCCGCGATTTTCGTCGAACTCTCGTTGATTTCACTCATCGTCGATACCACCTGTTCGACGACGTTTGCGCCACGCAATGCTGTTTCCGATGCGTTCTCGGCCATCGCATTCGCGTGCTTCGCGTTCTCTGCGTTCTGTTTGACGGTGCCGGTCAATTGCTCCATGCTCGCCGCCGTTTCTTGCAACGCCGACGCCTGCTCTTCCGTACGCGAAGACAGATCGAGATTGCCCGCCGCAATTTCGCTGGTCGCCTGCACGATGGCCGCGCTTCCGCTACGCACCGAGCTGACGGTTTCGGTCAGCGCGGTTTTCATCGCCGAAAAACCGTCGAGCAACTGGCCCATTTCATCGCGTGAATGAATGTGCACTTGACGCGTCAAATCGCCCTTGGAAATCGCCTGGAAATGTTCGAGTGCAATCGACAACGGCACGCCGATCGCGCGACGCAACATGAACCACGCATAAACCGCGAGCGCGAGCCCGACGAGGATCGCAATCAGGCTGATCGCACGAATGCGCTCATAGCGGGCGGTTGCATCGCGAAAGGCGGTATCCGTGCTGTTTTGCTGAAAAGCGAATAGCGCTTCGTTGGCCTTCGCATACGCATTGAATTGGCCGGCGAGCTCGCCCGCAATGCGTTGGGCCGCCGGTGCATCGCCCGCCTTTACGGCCGCCCAGCCTTGATCGAGAAGTTGCTGATGGGCTTCGTAGGTTTTGCGAACGGCGTCGTGAAACTCCGCTTCGCCCGGTGCGTCCGGCAGGTCTTCGTAGATCTTCAATTGCTTCGCGGCAGCCTGGCGAAACGCGTGGGCTTTATCGATGGCCACGTCGACGGACGGCGTACCGATCTGAATCACGGCGCGGTCGTAATTCAGTCTTTCGCGCGCGACGTTCAGATTGGCCATGGCCGCGGCCAGCATGCCGGGCATTTTGTTGTTGTGCGTATCGCCGAAATCGCTATTGCTCGACGCCATGCCGTAAAGACCAAAAGCGCCGATCATGACCATCAATGCCCCAAGCGCGAGCATTGATATACCGACCTTCGCCTTGATTGTGAAGCCGTTCAACATGATTTTCTTACCTGCAGGAAAGTCTTGCTACCGTGGAAAAGGGGAACTTCATCTACGGGGACTTACGACAGAACTTAAAAAAATCTTTAGGGTTTGCCCCTATATGCCGTGGTCCGCTGCATGCCGCGGCGAGCGGCAGCGCAATAGCACAAGGAGTTACAGCGTGTGAGCGCGACGTATTGCCGCAACCTGGATTGAGCAAGAAAGAGGAGAACGGCAGGCGCCCGTATGGCGAGAAAAGCAGCAACGCTGCCTGAATTCATAACCGTTATTCAGCCGATTCTGGAGCGTTCGATTTACCTTGACTTTGGTCCGCTACGAGGATGTCTGGTTCGATGGTGAACGGCTGAATGGCAAAACTCATAGTCTGCAATAGACAACATCTTTCGTTCGACACGGGCACTGGAATCGTCAACAATCTGGCTATGTCGTTATGAGGACGCAGGTCTTCCCAGCCTTTCCACATAATTGGTGCAGCGGTTGTTTCCTCGGGGGATCGCAATGGAGCATCAAGACAGATTCGTAACGTTGTGGCGCGCGGTTGCCGCCTACCCGGTCGCGATGATTGCCGGCGCGATGTCGTTTTTCCCTTTTCTTGCCTTTGCTACTCGACAGTGGCCAGGCACCTTTGTGAATCACGGGCTAGCTATAAACGCGCTACGTCTGGCTGAGGCAGGAACCGGCGTGGCCATGGCATGCCTCATTTTCCTGACCCCGTTCATCTTGCCTTTCTATGCCTGCGGCATGCTAATTGCCTATAAGCGACGGACGCAGCATTGGCTTTATTTCTCGTGTTTAGGCGCCGTGCTATCAACTGGCAGCTGGACGGCAATCACTTTGCTTCCCCCTCACGGCATCGCACACCAGTACTCACCCTTTCCCGCCTTATTACGGCTCATGATGCCCGTTGGATTAGTGAGCGGTTTTACTTGCTGGGCTTTTCTTTATCTTACAAGGAGTTCTAAGCAATCAACGAAATCGTATTCCACCAGTTAGCATCAGCCAGTGGCACCGGGCAGCATTCGATGCCCGATTGCAATGCATCTATCCTTTTCGATTTCGGCAGCGGGCAGGTCGTGCAAGGCCGAAAGCCTCGGGCAGAAGTCGGCCATGCACGTTCAGTCGACAGGGCTTTGCGGATCGCTGGCACTCGCCAGAGATAGACGCATCCGCTCAATCGCGGCTGCAACCAGACCTGCCGCATCGTCGATGTTATCGGTGATCCGCGCGACGCTGTCGAGGCGGCCATCAATCAGCAGCGTCGCCAGGCCGTGCACGTAGGCCCAGCCAGCCGTCATCTCAACCGCCCGCGCGGTATCGATACTCTGCCCCGCGCCCGGCGGCGCATTCTCTCGACCGATCGTACCGGCGAGTGCGCGAATCGACATCCGTCTTGCAAGGCCAAGCGCTTCGTTCGACTGGTCGAGCAACTCGTTGCGAGACATCAGTCTGAACAGATCGGGCTGCGCCACGGCAAAGCTGATGTAGCCGCGCGCGATCGCCTTGCGTCGTTCCACTTCGTTCTCGATACCTTCTGCGTGTTTTGCCATCGACGCCGCGAGTCGGTGGTGACCAATCGCTGCAAGCTCGCTCAGCACGCCGGCCGTATCGTTGAAGTGACGTTGTGGCGCCGTGTGAGACACGCCCACCTCCCGGGAAATCGCGCGCAGCGTCAGCCCGCGCAGACCGTCCCGACGCAAAACCAGTTCGGCGGCTTCGAGCAGCGCCTCACGCAAGGCGCCGTGATGGTACGGCCGCGCTGATGCAACCTCCCCGGCGCTCGACGGCAACTTTTTCTTTTCGCCCGGCTCTCGCCGCTGTCCGCGATTTGTTGTTGGCGTTTCATTCATTCGAGCCATCTTTCCTGTAAGTGTTTCCAGTGCAAACACATGTTGACGGCTCGAACGACTAAAGTCAAAATGTTTCCACTGGACACATATCCAGAGCGAACAGGAGCTGACATGGACGTGCAAGTGTTGTCACCGTACAGGGCGAATCTCGCGCCGATCGATTTCGAAACGCAGATCGAATCGCTGCCGGTGCATGGCGTGATGCCCGCTGAACTCCATGGCGCACTGTTTCGCAATGGCCCCAACCCGCTGCACGCCGATCCCGCGCGGCATTGGTTCGCCGGTCACGGCATGGTGCATCGCCTGGCGATTGCCGATGGCCGCGTGAGCTACGCGAACCGCTGGGTACGCACGCAGCGCTGGCTCAACGAGCGTGCGGGCGACGCTGCAAATATCGCCTCCAGTGGCGACGGTTTGAGTCGCACCACGCCGCGTCAGGAGCCCGAAGACGGCGTGGCGAACACCAACGTGCTTGCTCATGCCGGGCGTCTGCTTGCGCTGGAAGAACTGCATCTGCCCATTGAACTCGATGGCCGCACGCTCGGCACGAAGGGCGCATGGAACGCAGAAGGCGCGCTGAGCGGTGCGTTCACCGCGCATCCCAAACTGGACCCGCGTACCGGCGAGCTGCTTTTTTTCAGCTACGGCGGCGCGGACGGGCTTGGCGCGCAGATGACCGCGGGCAGTCTGGATCGGCACGGCCGCCTCGCGTCTCTCACGCAATTCAAGGCGCCTTACGCGAGCATGGTTCATGACTTTGCGGCGACGCCCAATCATCTGCTTTTCCCCGTGTTTCCGCTGACCGCGAGCGCGGCGCGCGCACAGGCCGGTCTCCCCGCTTATGCATGGGAGCCCTCGTTCGGCGCATACGTTGGTGTTTTGCGACGCGAGGATGCGCAAAAGGCCAATGCCGACGTGCGATGGTTTCGCGCGCCCACCTGCTTTGTCTTCCACGTCATGAACGCGTGGGAAGAAAACGGTCTCGTGCATATCGACGTCATGCAGTCGGATACGCCTTCGGGCTTCACATGGCCCGACGGCCAGCCGATCGAACGGACATCGGGCACGCGCCTTTGCCGTTGGACGATCGATCCGGCGCGAAGCGACGCGCGCGTCGCGAGCGAAGCGCTGAGCGATCTGACCGGCGAGTTTCCACGCATCGACGATCGCATGATGGGGCTGCGTTATCGCCACGGCTGGTTTGCCGCGCACGGCGATGACAACGACACGCTCTTCTCGCGCATCGCGCATATCGATCATGCGCATCCATCGCGCGCGGACGTGTACGCATTACCGGACGATGACGCAACGTCCGAACCCGTCTTCGTGCCACGTTCGGCCGATGCGCCGGAAGGCGACGGCTGGATTCTCGCGATTGTCTATCGCGGACAGTCCGAGCGTAGCGACCTGCTTGTCTTCGATGCGATGCAGCTATCCGCCGGGCCGATTGCAATAGCGGAACTGCCCCATCGCATTCCGAATGGATTTCACGGCAACTGGATCGACGCGCACAACCATCCGATTATCCGGGCGCCCCAACCTTCTTCTTCGCAGGAGTTTTAAATGAATATGCTGCTGGCGTTTTCCCCTTTTATCGCGTTTGTCGTTATCGAACGCACCGTCGGCGTATCCGCGGGTCTGGCGGCGGGCGCACTCGTCGCGGCCGTCTTGCTCGCGCGCGATTTTCTGTCGAGTGGCCGACACGTGAAGATTCTCGAGATCGGCACGTTTCTGCTGTTCGGCGCGCTGACGCTCTACTCGTTTGCATACGGCGCATCGTGGTCCGTGGCGGCGGTGAGGCTGCGCGTCGATGCCGGACTTTTCCTGATCGTGCTGGCGTCGATCGCGTTGCGTCAGCCGTTCACGCTGCAATATGCGCGCGAGAAAGTCGCGCCCGAGCTTTGGGCGTCGCCGCACTTCGTTCGCGTGAACTACGCGATCACCTCCGTCTGGGCGTGCGCGTTTGCCGTCATGGTGGCGGCGGACCTGCTGATGGCTTACGTATCGTCGGTACCGCATTCGGTCGGCATCTTCATCACCGTGATTGCACTGTATGCAGCGATCAAGTTCACGGAACGCTATCCGCAACAGCAGCGTGCCGCGCGGCAGGCTTAATCGAACGAGGACGACATCCGCAATCGACTCAGATTTTCGCGCGCAGCGTGAACAGAACCTGCGCAGGATTACCGTAGTAGTTGCCGTTGCCCAACTCAACCGCTGACCAGTACTTGCGGTTGAGAATATTCGTTCCACTCACCGTGGCGGAAAGATTCTTCGAAATCTGATAGCCCACTTGCGCATTGAAGATGGCGTAGCCGCCCGCAACATCGTGATGTCCGCTATCGAGCGAATACATACTGCTCTGAACCAGCGCGCCGCCGCCGATATTCCACTTATGCCACTGCCCCGGCAACTGGTAATTGGCCCATGCCTTGAATTGATGTTTCGGCTGCCACGAGAAGTTACCGCCCGTTGTCAGGCTGCTGTCGAGCGAATGGACGTTGACGTACGTATAGCCCGTCTGCACGGTCAGGCCCGGCAGCAATTCGCCGCTCGCGGACAATTCGACGCCCTGGCTGCGCGCCTTGCCCGAAGCAATATAGAAGTTCGCGTGGTCGGGATCGCCAAATGCGCGATTGCTCTCGTCGATCTGGAACAAGGCCAGCGCGGTGTTGAGTTTGCCGCCGAAATATTCGCCCTTGATACCGACTTCGTACTGACTGCCGGTCACCGGCTTGAGTATCTGTCCGTCGAAGGTGTTGTATGAAACCTGGGGCTTGTAGATCGACGTGTAGCTCGCGTACGCCGTGTAGGTGTCGTTGATGTCGTAGACAAGACCAACGAAAGGCGTGAATTTCGGCTTCGATGAAGCGTGCGAGTACACGGTACCAAAGTAGTTGTAGTACGGGTCCGCTTCAGGTGTCACCGTGGAGTTCCACCATGTTGCCTGACCGCCCAGCACCAACGTGAGCGGATCCAGAATGCTGATGCGCGCATTGCCGTAGAGCGAGTACTGATTCGACGTCGTCGTATAGTTGCTTTGCGGACCGCCGGCAAACGCATCCGAGTAAATCGAATTATCCAGAATGCTCGCCGTGAAGTCGCCGAACGTATCGAGCCCGCTCGCCGGATTGATCAGGAATTCATACGATCTATCCCGTTGATTCAGATAGCTCGCACCGAGCGTCAATTTGTGCTCGCGACCGAGCAGCTTGAATGGGCCACTCACGTTGACATCGAGCGCATTCTGGGAATTCTTGTCGGCGTAGCTGAGGCTGTACGGGTTGCCGATCATCGTAACCGGATCGACATACGAATTTGGAATGCCGTACTGGGCAAACTGACTGTACTGCACATGGTTGTAGGCGACTTTGGCCCGCCAGTCGGCAGGAAGCTTTTGCTCGACTTCGACAAACTCACTCGACTTTTCCAGTTGCACGTAATTCCAGTCCGCGCCAAGAAACAGACTTCGAGGCACGGTGACAGGCGTGTATTCCGTCGACATGGGCAGCCCGTACATCACATGGCCGAATTGCTTGGTATAACTCGCGCCGATGCGTGCGGTGGTCGTCGACGTCAGATCGGCTTCCAGCGTGCCATAAACCTGTTGATCCCGTTGCCAGGTTCCATCCTGCATCATGTGCCGGTCATGTTGCGCCGCGACCAGACGACCGCGCAAAGTACCGGCCTGGTTCAATGGTCCGCCAATGTCCAGTTCTTCGCGATGATCGGCGTAATTCCCGACGCTGACTGCGGCTGACGCCTGGAACGTCGAAGGTGCGCGCTTGCGTACCATGTTGATCGTGCCGCCGTCGCCACCAAAACCATTGAACAGCCCGGCCGGTCCGCGGAGCACTTCGACGCGGTCGTACATCGAAATATCCTCGTCGGGTGCGCCGACACTGCTTGAATTCAATGCCGTCGGCACCCCGTCGAGCTGAAATGTCGTAATTGGAAAACCACGGGCAATATAGGAATTGGTATTCGAACTGACGGGTAAAACTTCAATGCCTGGCGCGTATCGCATCACATCCGCGAGCGTCGACGCGTTCTGCGCCTGAATCTGCTGCTGCGTAATCACGCTCACCGACTGCGGAATTTCCCGCTGCGCCAGCGGAATTTTCGATCCCACCGTGGTCGGCGGATTCAGCGCTTCCGCTTCGGCCCGCGCTGCGCTCGCGGGCGCGACCACCGTCACGATCGGCAACTGGTTGTCGGCGTCCGTCGAGATCGGCACCAGCGAATAGCTGCCGTCGTCCTGAAGCACAGCGTGCAACCCCGTGCCGCCGAGCAGTGCGGAAAACGCGCCGTTCACCGTATAACTGCCGTGCACGCCCGACGTCGATTTACCCGCCGTCGTAGCGCCTGGCACGCTCAACAGCACGTTGGCCTGATCCGCCAGCCGGTTCAAGGCAGCTGCAAGCGGTCCCGCCGGGACGTCGAAACGCTTGAGCGCACTATCCGGCGCCTGGGCCGCGGCCGCTTGCGCGAAGGCCGGCGCGCCCGCGACGGCTGCAATCGACACGGCGCCCATCAACAGACAATGCACCGCGATCGTAATGGGACGACGGGCAGGACGACGCGCAGGACGGCGGGCGACGCGCGTGATCGTGACGTTCGCTTCTTTTGGCAAAGCCGGGCAAGTCCCGGCACGGTGGGCGGAGCGCAACAGCGGGCGACGCATAGGACAGCATTCCTTCTGGTTCGATTGGACAAGGAGAGGTCCATCACCCAATCCCGAGCCACGCCGATACGGATGTTCAGTTCGCCTGCCGTCATGCGTTTTTCGGAGATGCGGAATGCGGGCCGCGAACGCGGCGTTCGATCCCGAATGGTCCTCTTTCACATACGGAATCGAACGAGAGTGGAAAAAGCGAACCGGCTTTGAAAATATTTTTTCGCGGCGGCGTTCAGCGCGGTTCGAGCGTGGTCCACCAGGGCAAGGTGCGCTGCACGCGCACCGGTAAATCGCGCTCCAGCATCGCGAGCGCGTGCTCGCTGTCGGTGGCCGGGAATCGGCCGACCACCTTGAGCGACGCGATTTCCGGCGCGACGCCCAGATGCCCGTGCCGATAGCGGCCCAGCTCGTCGACCAGTTGTGCAAGCGGAATGTCTTCGGCGAGCACGATGCCGCGCACCCACGCTTCGCGCGCGGGATCGGCGGCCTCTTGAGCGGAGATCGTGTCGACGGTGAAACGGCGCTGCTCGCCGTGCTCGACGATGGCTTGCGTGCCGTTGGCGGTGCGAATCCGCACGCGGCCCTCGTAGACGGCGAGCAGCGTCGATTCCGGTTCCAGCCGCACGGTGAAGCGCGTGCCGAGCGCCTGCATGACGCCGAAGCGCGTCTCGGCATAGAACGGACGACGCAGCACATCCTTCGCCGTATCGACGAACATCTCGCCGAGCTTCAGCGCGACGCGGCGCTGGCTGCGGTCGTAGTTCACGTCAAGCGCGCTTTGCGTGTTCAGCCACACGTGCGTGCCGTCGGCCAGCACGATATCGCACTGCTGACCGGTTTCGCTGCGGTAATCGGCACGCCATGCGGTGACGGTGTCCGCCAGCGGCGTGTAGCGCCAGCCCAGCCAGCCGGACAGCCCGCTGCC
>NZ_JAAGPN010000269.1:0-10798 GCF_017104805.1 Paraburkholderia sp. Ac-20347
GCATGCCGGGCAAGCGCGTCGCGGCGCTGCAAGGCTTCGCGCGCGCCGTGGCGAGCGGCGAAGTCGCGATCGAGCGCAGCGATCTGCCGGGCGCGGCCCAGGCGGGCGATGTCGCCGAACTCGACGCCATGCGCGCCGCGCTGCTCGCACTGCCTGGCATCGGCCCGTGGACGGTCGAATACGTAGCGATGCGCGCCTGGCGCGATCCGAACGCCTGGCCCGCGACCGATCTCGTGCTGATGCAGGCGATCGCCGCACGCGATCCGTCGCTCGAACGTGCGACGCAACAGCGCGCGCGCACCGACACCTGGCGCCCGTGGCGCGCATATGCGGCGATGCATCTGTGGAACGAAATCGCCGATCGGGCGGGTGGGGCGCGCGGTGGTTGAAGCGTCGTTCAACGCCTGATCGAACGCGCGGCGAAACGTCTCGCAAACGCCTCGCAAACGCATCTCTGCAACCGCATAAAAACCGACGCAATCACGTCAACGCAGCAGCAATACGGCATCGAAACCGCGCTACGTCAGTGCCTGAGCGCACACTACGGCGCAGCCGCCGAACCGGCCTCACAAGCCGCAAAACCCCGCCCGAAGCGGCCTCAAGCAGGTCTTCCGGCGAGATGTTAAAGTGCCCGCTACCGAAAATATCCCTGTCGGCGGCGCGCGCAGCACCGTCTCGCCGGCCAGAGCCCGACCTGCCTTCAATGCCAGACACGACCTCCACACGCACGAACGACGTTCTCGCACAGCGCCTTTCCGTGCTGAGCGCCGGACCGCAACGCGACGCGCTCACGCGCGGTCTGCGCGGCATCGAAAAGGAAAGCCTGCGGGTCACGCGCAACGGCCATCTGGCCACGACACCGCATGCCGCGGCGCTCGGTTCTGCGCTCACGCATCCGTCGCTCACGACCGATTATTCGGAAGCGTTGATCGAGATCATCACGCCCGCCGAGCACGACGCCTCCATCACGCTCGACAAGCTCGACGAACTGCATCGCTTCGTCTACGCCGTGCTCGCGCGCGACGGCGAAATGCTGTGGAACGAATCGATGCCGGGTCTGCTGCCCGCGAGCGACGAAGGCATTCCCATCGCGCGTTACGGCAACTCGAATATCGGCCGTCTGAAATACGTCTACCGGATGGGTCTCGCGCTGCGTTACGGGCGCACGATGCAGTGCATCGCGGGGATCCACTACAACTATTCGCTGAACGAAGATGTGTGGCGCGCACTGCATACGCACGATCAGTCGACGGCCTCGCAGACCGACTATCAGTCGGAGCGTTATCTCGCGCTGATCCGCAACTTCCGCCGCACGAGCTGGCTGCTGATGTACCTGTTCGGCGCGTCGCCCGCGCTCGACGCGCGCTTCCTGCGCGGCCGCGCGCACACGCTCGACAGCTTCGACGCCGACACGCTCTATCTGCCGTACGCGACCAGCCTGCGCATGAGCGATCTCGGCTATTCGAACACCACGGGTCAATCCGCGCTGCACGCCGATTACGACACGCTGCCCGGTTATCTCGAAGCGCTCGCGCAGGCGGTGAGCCAGCCGTATCCGCCCTACGAGGCGATCGGCACGCATCGCGACGGCGAGTGGGTGCAGATCAACACCAACGTGCTGCAGATCGAAAACGAGTTCTACTCGACGATCCGTCCGAAGCGCGTGACGTATCCGGGCGAGCGCCCGCTGCATGCGCTTGCCGCGCGCGGCGTGCAGTACGTCGAGGTGCGCTGCATGGACATCGATCCGTTCGAGCCGACCGGCATCTCGCTCGAAGCGGCGCGTTTTCTCGACGCCTATCTGCTCGCTTGCGCGCTCGACGAAAGCGCACAACTGCCGGAAGCCGATTACGCGGAAGCGAACGAGAACTTCGGCATCGTCACGAAGGAAGGGCGCAAGCCGGGCCTCGAACTCGCGCGCGACGGCCAGCCCGTTGCGATGCAAGACTGGGCCGCCGAACTGTTCGCGAAGATCGAGCAGGCGGCGACGCTGCTCGATGCGGCGAAGGGCGGCGACGAACATGCGCGTTCGCTCGCCGCGCAGCGCGCGAAGTTTGCCGATGCGTCGCTCACGCCGTCCGCGCGCGTGTTGCAGACGATGCGCGAGCAGCAGCAATCCTTCCTGCAATTTTCGCTCACGCAAAGCGAGCGCCACGCGGCGCACTTCCTCTCGCGTCCGCTCGACGCGCAAGCCACGGCGCAATTCGAAGCGCTCGCGCGCGAATCGCTCGACCAGCAGGCGAAGCTCGAACGCGAGGAAATCGGCTCGTTCGACGCCTTCGTCGCCGCTTATCGCGCCTACACGCTCAATCGCTACAGCGTTTGATCGCCCGGATGACGGCGGCGGCCGGTACGCGGACGCGCCGCCGTCCGCGTATCCGCGCCCGAGACGCCGGGTATCACATTTGCTCGAAACACTGGCGCGCGCACGCAGTCCAATGTCATATTGGCGCCGCGCGCGCCTCGTCTCGCATCGACGCGCGCGCGGCCCTGTCACACGAACCCGACACCAACGACAACGACCGGAGCGCGCATGGCGCGCGCCCATTCTGGGAGGAACCCACGCGATGAAACGAATCCTGCCGATCCTGCTCTGCGTGACGGCGGCGGCCTGCGCGCCGCGCGGTCAGGTCAATCCCGACGTGATGCAGATCGCCACCGCGCCGCTCACCTGCGGCGATCAGAGCGAGTGCGACGCATGGTGGCAACGCGCCCAGGACTGGGTGCGCGGCCATTCGAAGTATGAAGTGCAGACGGCGAACGACACGCTGATCCAGACCGCCGGTCCGGGCGGCGGCAAGCGCGCGCTCGCCTACGAGATCACGAAGACGAAGAACGCCGACGGCACGACCACGATCGGTTTCGCGGCGCACTGCGACAGTTCGATCGGCTGCAAGCCCGATCCGTGGGCCGCGGGCGCGGCCTTCAAGCAGTACGTGCGCACCGGCGTCGATCAGCCGGTCCGCGACCCGGCCGGCGACTCCGCCGGCACGGACGACTCCGGCAAGACCACCGCGACTTCGCCAGCTTCTGCGCCCGCAGCCGCGCAATAAGGTCGCCCGCGACGTCTCACACCGCTGCGTTCGATCTCGCCGTCAGGCCCCGAGATCGAACGCAGTCCGAATCGATTGTCGCGATTCTCGTCATTTCGAGTACGCATTTCAGCACTTTCTGATGGAGCAACGGCGCCAAGGACTCGTATCTTGGCGCTGCTTCGGCACGCGCCGGGCAGTTCACTCCTCTTCCATCACTCGAATCGACAATGAAAATGCGACTTCTGCCTGCAAGTGCGCTGGCCGTCCCGCTGGCCGCTCTCTTCGTCGCGGCCGCCGGCTGCACCACGGCATCGGGGCCCCTGCACAATCTCGACATCGTCACGCTCGCCAACGGCACGCAAGCCTATCGCGTCCAATGTCTGGGCCTGCTCGAAAGCTCGAAGGTCTGTATGAAGAAGGTCAACGAGATCTGCGGCGACAAGCAGCCGCTGCGCGTCTCGTCGGTGGACCGTGCAGCCTCGGGTTTCCTGCCCGAAAACGACCCGCGCGAAATCCTGTTCATCTGCCAGACGCCGCAACCGGCGGCGCAGCCCGCTCCGCCGCCGCCTGCGCCGCCCCCGGTCGTCAACACGCAGCCGCAAACCATCACGCTGAACGCCGACGCCAACTTCGCGTTCGACAAGTCCGATCTGCTGCCCGCCGGCAAACAGGCGCTCGACCAGTTCATCCAGCAAAGCGACGGCGTGAACATCGGCACCGTCGTGATCAGCGGCCACACCGACTCGAAGGGTTCGAAAGCGTACAACGACCGCCTCTCGATGCGCCGCGCGCAGTCGGTGCGCAACTATCTGCAATCGCACGGCCTGCACGGCGGCCAGTACGACGTGAAGGGCTATGGCTTTTCGAGGCCGGTCGCTTCGAACGCCACGGCGGAAGGCCGCGCGAAGAACCGCCGCGTCGAAATCGAAACGAGCGGCATTACGGCGCGCTGATCGTTCATCGTGCGCGAGGCGCGCTAACGGGCCTCAATGGCCCATCGACGCGCCCGCGCCTTTTCTCGGCTTCGTCGCCCACACCAGCAGCGCCAGCACCACGAACACCGCGCACGAAATGCGGAAGAAGTCGTTGGTCGCCATCATGTAGCCCTGCGACGTCACCACGTCGTTCAGTTTCGCGGTCACGCTCTGGCCTGCGTAGCCCAGCGACTTCAGCGCGTCCTGATACGCAATCGTGTTCGCCGAATACTGACTCACCGACTCTGACAGCACCGAATGGTGATAGATCGCGTCGTCTTCCCAGAACGTCGTGCTCACCGCCGTGCCGATCGCGCCCGAGAGCGTGCGCAGGAAGTTCGAGAGACCGGACGCGCTCGCGAGCCGTTCGTCGGAAACGCTCGATAGCGTGATCGTCGTCATCGGCACGAAGAAACAGGCCACGCCGATACCCTGCACGAGGCGCGGCAGGATCACGTGATTGAAGGGCACGTCGAGCGTGAAAGTCGAATTCCAGATCGACACCAGCGCGAATACGACGAACGCAAAACTCGCGACCATGCGCAGATCGAGCTTGTGCATGTTGCGTCCGATCAGCGGCGACAACACGAGCGCGAGCAGCCCGACAGGCGCCGTCGCCAGCCCCGCAATGCCGGCCGTGTAGCCCATCACCGTCTGCAGCCAGAGCGGGAAGATCACGACCGAGCCGAAAAACGCCATGAAGCCGAACGAGATGATCGTCGCGCCGAGTGCGAAGTTGCGGTCGCGGAACAGCGAGAGATCGACCACCGGGTCTTTTTCCGTGGCCTCCCACACGAGCATGAACGCGATCGACACGACCGCGATGATCGCGAGCGCGACGATGAACTTCGAGTTGAACCAGTCGCGGTCCTTGCCGAGGTCCAGCATCATCTGCAGGCACGACACGCCGATCACCAGCAGCGCGAGACCGACGGCGTCGATACGCTGTTTCGTGGTCTTCGTTTCGCGGCCGCGCAGCAGCAGGAACGCGCACACGCCGGAAAAAATCCCGATCGGTACGTTGATGTAGAAGATCCACGGCCACGTGTAGTTGTCGGTGATATAGCCGCCCATCACCGGGCCGAAGATCGGCGCGACGATCACCGTCATCGCCCAGAGACCGAGCGCGAGTCCGCGTTTCTCGGGCGGATAGGAGCGCATGAGGATGGTCTGCGAGAGCGGCACCATCGGGCCGGAGACGAGCCCCTGCACGAGCCGGAACGCGATCAGCGTCTCGAAGTTCGAGGCGAAGCCGCAGGCCGCCGATGCGATCGTGAACAGCAGCACCGAGAGCGTGAAGAGGCGCACTTCGCCGACGCGGCGCGCGAGCCAGCCCGTGAGCGGCACGGCGATGGCCGAGGCCACCGAGTACGACGAGATCACCCAGGTGCCTTCGCTGTTGGCGACGCCGAGGTTGCCCGAGATGGTCGGCACGGCGACGTTGGCGATCGAGGTGTCCAGCACCTCCATGAACGTGCCGAGGGCGAGGCCCACGGTGAGCAGCGCAAGCGTGCCGCCCGAGAGCGGTTTGGGCGGCGCGTCGGCGGGTGCTGCGGGCGCTGCGGTGGAGGCATCCATCTTCAGTGTCCTTGCGGTGCTTTCGGTGCTTTCTCAACTTCGGTTAGGCAGACCGTTGCCGCGTGCAAGCAGCCTGACGGGCCTTGCGGCTTGGAATTTCGTGTCGCGGCATTCTCTGCCCAGACAGGTATTCGTCTGCAATACGGGTCTGACTTTGCCCGGCCGGCCGGAAAGCGGCTGCCGGGTCGCTTCGCTCTTAGTCGTTGCTGCTGTTATTGCTGTCCTTGCCCGACGAGCCGTCCGCCGCGCCGCCCGGGCATTCGCCACCGGTGCAAACTGCTCCGGTTTCGGCATCGTTGGCGATAAAGCGCTGCAACAGATGCACGAGCGTCGTCACTTCTTCGGCGCTGAAGCCGCGCAACTGGTCGTCCATCACCGTGGCAATCGCATCGGGCAATTGCTGCGCCGCATCGCGACCCAGCGGCGTGAGCACCAGTTCCACGACGCGGCGATCCGCCTGGCTGCGCTGGCGCAACAGGAAACCCTTGCGTTCGAGGCGATCGAGCATGCGCGTCATCGAGCCGGTGTCGTACGACAGCACGCGGGACATCTCGTTGGGCGTGCGCGCGCGTTCGTACCAGAGCAGCAGAATCACGCCGATCTGCGACGAGGTCAGCCCGAGCGGCGCGACGGCGCGGTCCATGCGCGCGGCCAGCACGTTGCGGGCGGTCGACAGGAAGTAGCCGAGACTCGGCACGACGCCGACCTTGCTGGACACGTTGGAGCCGTCGTTCATGGGAAAAGCACTCTCATCGCTGGCAAATTAGAACAGGCCAAAACACGCGAATTCTAGCCCGAGAATTTTCTGCCTGGGCAGGAAATTAGCAGGAAACCAGCTGGAAATTCGGTCACTGCGTCGCAGCATTCGTCATCGATTCGTCGCTATCGCGGCGTAAAAACAACAACGGGAATGATGCGCCGCAAAGTATGTTGTGATTTGATTGCATAGTCAATATTATTACAGGCAACCACTTACACTCCACGCACTCCATTTTTTCGACGTAGATCGCGCCATGCTGTACCTCAAACACGCGCTCGGCGGCATCGGCCGCTCGGTTAGCAGCACTGCCCGGCTTGCCTTCGCGCACGCCGGCGGGGCGGCGCGCTGGCGCAAGGCGGCGCTCTACGCGGGCATGTTCCTGCTGCCCGGCGGCTCGGTGGCCGTCGTGCTGATGCTGTGGGCCGACCGTCGTCGCGCACGCAGCAACTCCGCTTTGAAGACTACTTCGAAGGCTGCTTCGAAGGCCGCCGCAGCCAGCGCGAAAAGCGAGGCCGCACCGGCTTCGGCGACCGGTCATCTGCTCTGCGCGGCAGGTTGCCGTAACGACGCGTAATCTGCACCTCACACGCCGTAACACATCCGTCCCTGTTCCCGGCTTAACCTTACAGACTGCGCGCGACGCGCGGCCTGTGCGCTACCATGGCCGCACCGCTCGAACGTCGCGCGCGCCGTGTGCCTGCGCCCGTTCCGCCCAACCACCGCGCTGCGGCCACGTCGCCATAACGATTACACCGTTCATCGCCGCGCGCGCCTGCACGCCAGCCGCATCGACAGGAATTCCTTGCATGTCCCGCCGTATCGATCGTCACGTCTCTCATGCCGCCCGCGACGCCACGTTCGCGGCTCATCTGCGCGGTGCGCGCCGCACGCCGAAGCTCGCGCTGCTGGGCGCGGCGGCGGCGCTCGCGTTTGCCCTGAGCGGCTGCGCGGTCGGGCCTGACTATCACCGGCCGGACAGCGCCGTGCCCGCGGCCTACAAGGAAGCGCCGGAAGGCTGGAAGGTCGCGCAACCCGCCGACGCCGCCGATCGCGGCCCGTGGTGGCTGATCTACGACGACGCGCAGCTCAACGGCCTGATGGATCAGCTCAACGCGAACAACCAGACCGTCGCGCAGTACGCCGCCGCTTACCGCCAGGCGCGCGCGCTGGTCGGCGAGGCGCGCGCCGCGTACTTCCCGGTCGTGAGCGCCACCTTCTCGGGCACGCGGTCGCGCACGCCCACGCGCGTCTCGAACGCGAGCGGCAGCTTCCCGAGCGGCACGATCACGAACAACGTCAATCTGGGCCTCGACGCCACCTGGGAGCCCGACCTCTGGGGCAAGGTGAGCCGCACGGTCAGCTCGGAAGAGGCGAGTCAGCAGGGCGCGGCCGCCGACCTCGCGAACGCGCGCCTGTCCGCGCAGGCCACGCTCGCGCAGACGTACTTCACGCTGCGCGCGCTCGACGCCCAGCAAAAGCTGCTCGACGATACCGTCGCGGCCTACGAGAAGTCGCTGAAGCTCACGCAGAACCAGTACGCGCAGGGCGTAGCGGGGCGCGCCGATGTGATCCAGGCGCAGACGCAACTGCAATCCGCGCAGGCGTCGGCCATCGACAACGGCGTGGCGCGCGCGCAGGACGAGCACGCGATCGCCGTGCTGGTCGGGCAGCCGGCTTCGTCGTTCTCGATTCCGGTGTCGCCGCTCACGGCCACGCCGCCGGTCGTGCCGGTCACCATGCCGTCGGCGCTGCTGGAGCGTCGTCCCGACATCGCCTCGGCCGAGCGCAAGGCGGCCTCGGCCAACGAGCAGATCGGCGTGGCGATCGCGGCGTTTTTCCCGACGCTCACGCTTTCGGCGAGCGGCGGCTTCGAAAGCTCGGTGTTCTCGCAACTGCTGCAAATGCCGTCGCGCTTCTGGACGCTCGGACCGTCGCTCGCGGCCACGGTGTTCGACGCGGGCCTGCGCCGCGCGCAGACCGAAGCGGCGCGCGCCGCCTACGACCAGCAGGTCGCCACCTACCGGCAAACCGTGCTGGCCGCGTTCCAGGACGTCGAGGACAACCTCGCTTCGCAGCGCATCCTCGCGCAGGAAATCGTCGTGCAGCAGCAGGCGGTGGATTCGGCGGTGCATGCGCAGGCCATCGTCACGAACGAGTACAAGGCGGGCACGGTCGATTACGTCAACGTGCTGACCGCGCAGACCACGGCGTTCACCGCGCAGCAGAAGCTCGCGAGCCTCGCGGGGCAGCGCATGGTGTCGTCGGTGGGACTGGTGAAGGCGCTCGGCGGCGGCTGGGACGCCACGCAGATGGATCGGGAGACCGGCATCGTCAGTGCGCCCGCAGCGGTGCCGGCGTCGGGCGCGGCGGCGGCTTCTGCCTCAGCGTCCGCCTCCACCTCACCGCAGCAAACCGCCACCGAAGCGGCCGCCCAGGGCGCCGCGAGCACGCGGGCGCAGTAACGCCATCACGCGCGCTACAACGAGAAACGGCGGCCTGAGCCGCCGTTTTTTCTTGTGCGCGCGATCAGCGCATGAAGTTCAGCGCCACCGTGCCGGGCCCGACCGGCCGTCCCAGCAGATTCAGCAGACCGGCGAGATTCTCGCGCTGATCGGGCGTCGCGCTCGCGGTGCCGTTGAACATCGACGCGTTGCGCGAGAAGGTGCCGTGGCCGTCGAGCAGCAGCGGCCCTTTCTGCGTCTTCAGATCGAGCGTCGACGACGCGCCCTGTGCCTGCAACACCGCCTCATACGAGCCCAGCGGCTTGACCAGCGAGACGCGCGAACTCATGTCGCCGAGCGTGACCGTGAGCCGACCGAACGCGTCGGTGCCGAACACGCGCCACGGCGTCCACGCGAGCCGCACGTTGCCGTCCAGATCGAGCGTGTTGAACGGCGCACCGAGACCGGCGAGCAGCGAAGCCGGCACCGCGATCGCGCCCGCGGTGACGTTCGCGCCGCGCAGCGTCGCTTCCACGTCGACGGGATCGGGCATCGCCTCCGTCTGACGCATCTGCAGGCGCACGCGGCCCGTGAGCAGCGCCCAGAACGAGGCCCGCCATTCGATCCGGCCGGGCAGCAGCGTCGCGCCCTGCACGTCGTGGCCGGCCGCGAGCATCAGCGTGGCCGAGCCGTGCCACAGCGAGCCTTGCGGATCGACGAGGTTGACATGGCCCTGAGTCGCGCGCGCGAACTGCGGCGCGATCCACGCCGCGGGCAGGCGCACGAGCAGCACGACGGCCACCGAAACGAGGGCGACGAACAGCCAGGGCAGCGCGGCGCGCGCGCGTCGCATCCAGTAAGACATGAAGCGGTTCTCCCGGCCGTGCTCAGTGTGCGTTCGCGCTTTGCAGCGACGCGGTCAGATCGACCTGGCCGTCGGTCTTGAGCGCCGTGATGTGCGCCTCGACCACCTGCACCTTGAACTGCTTGCGCACGTCGTCGAGCCAGGCCGACCACGCGGGGAACGACGCGTTCTTCAACTGCACCTGCACCGACGAACCGATGATCTGCACCTGCGCGCCCGGCATGCCGTGATCGGACAGCGACGCGGTCAGCGCGTCCTTGAGCGCCTGACCACCCGGCGCGACGCTCGCCGCCGCGCCCGCGAGCGAGCGCGCCTCGTCGGCCTGCGCGGTCATCAGCGCAAGCTGACGCTGCATCGCGGGCAGGTTTTCGCGCAGCTTCGCGCGGCCGTCGGCGGCCGGCGCCCACAGCACCGAATAGCCGATCGCCACGGCCAGCAGCGCGCCGCCCCACGTGAGCATGGTCTTCTCGCGCGCCGTGCGCGCGTCCCAGAAATTGCTCCACTGCTCCTGCAGCATGTCGGCCCAAGCGCCGCCCACAGCCGATGTCTTCACGATGCGCTCCTGATGGTCCACTTGCCGCTGCTGCTGTCCTGCGTGCCCGAGAGACCGTTGCGCGCGAGGCGTTTGTTCAGATCGGCGTCGATGTTCACGCCGGGTTTGAAGGTCACGTCGAGACGACGGTCGTGATAGTCGAGGGCCGCGATGCCGTTGACCGGCACGGGGCCGAGCGAGCGCGCGAGGCCGTCGGCGAGCGCGAGGAAATCGTCGGGCGAGGGTTCACCCGCCGCCACGCGCAGTTGCGAGAGCTGGCGCGCCATCTGCCCCGCCGGGTCGAGCACCACGGTCGTCTTGGGAAACGCGTTGAGCAGCAGCTCGGTCATCTGCGCGCTCATGGCGTCCTGCTGGCGCGAGAGCATCAGCCACTGCACATTCGCACCGACGATCGCCACCACCAGCGCCGCCACCACCAGCGCGATCGGCACGCGCAGACGGCGCAGCGTCGCGCGGTCGAGACGCCACGGCTGCGCGGCGAACTCGAACTGGCACAGGTCGAACTTGCAGGCGAGCGCGCGCTTGGCGAGCGTCTCGAAGGCGAGCGGCTGCGCGCCGGGGAAAACAGCCAGCGCGGCGGCCTTGCTGGCCG
>NZ_JAAGPN010000270.1:0-238 GCF_017104805.1 Paraburkholderia sp. Ac-20347
GAAAAAAAAAACCTCCCCCCCCCCCCCCCCTCCCTCCCTCGTCCTCCACCTTCTCTCTCCCTTCTCACTCTATACTCTCATCTTCTACCCCGTTCCGCTCTCCCTCTCCCTCCCTCCTTCTCCCCTCTCCTCTATCCTCTCTCCGCTCCTCCCGTTTCTTTTCTTCCTCCTTCCCCTCCGTCCGCTCCTCCCCTCTTCCCTCCCCTGCTTTCCTCTCTTCTCCCTCTCCCTTCCTCAC
>NZ_JAAGPN010000271.1:0-10946 GCF_017104805.1 Paraburkholderia sp. Ac-20347
GACCGGCGCTCCGATCCAGCGCGCGCACGCCACGCCCACGAGCGCCGAGACGAAGTTGCCGCCGAGTATCGACCACGGCTGCGCGAGCGGACTCTCCGAGGCGCCGAACACCAGATGCGTGGCGACGCCCGTGAACGCGATGCCCACCAGCGCGCCCGCCGCGCGCCGCACGCCTTCGCGCCACGACGGCGCGGCGGGGTGCGGCTTGAAACGTCTGAGCCAGGCGAGGAGCGCGGGGCGCGACATGCGGGTATCCGGTGAAGATGACGTGGACCCAGCCTACCCGTTCGCGCGGCCCGTCAACAATTGATCTTTCTGAGCGTATATATAATTCATCGTTAATGCATATTTAAATGCACACGATGAATCGCGTGTCGTTACCTGCATGCTGTTACGCAGCAATTCATTCGGATTCCAGATTATTCGGCCGGCGATCCGGCCGCGCATTGTACCTGCGCGCGGCGGCCTGCCATGCCTTACGACACGCCACACTGACGAACGTTAGGAAATGCCGTACATCAACATGAAAATACTGACAAAGAATGTTAACCTTGATGCGCAATGTCTGGTCAGCATGTGCAGGGTCCGCATCATCGAATCCAGGGAAAACAACAGGAGACAGACGGTGACGATCAGAGTGCAACCTACTCAGGATACGCAGCGCCGTGCCACGCGCAGGCTTGAAAGCACACTCAAACGCACCTTCAGGCACACCGCCTGTCAGGCCGCCGTCGTCGCACTCGGGCTGACCGGCGCCAGCACCGGCCACGCCACGGAAAGCGCGCTCGGCAGACCGGTCGCAGGCACCAGCGTGCTCACGGGCGTGGGCGAAGTGCCGCCCGCCGGCATCTACGTCGTCAATCTCGAAGACATCTATCTCGACGGCTCGATCTCCGGCTCGCGCACGGTGCCGCTCAACGGCAAGGCCTCGCTCGGCATCGACGCCAAGATCAACTTCACGCTCGCCTCGATCCTGCGCGGCTGGGGCAGCATAGGCGGCTGGAGTTTCGCCTCGGGCATCACCGTGCCCTATATGTGGACCGAAGTCACCGGAACGGCGAGCGTCGGCCGGTTCGGGAATTCGACCACGCAAACCGCCTCGAACTTTTACGACCTCTATTTCACGCCGATCGAAGCCGGTTACAGCTTCTCGGCAAACTCGCATATCGCGCTGAGTTTCAACTTCTGGGCGCCCACGGGTTCGTACAATTCGAGCGCACTCGCCAACACGAGCCTGAACAACTGGACCTTCGTGCCGCAGGTCGCATGGACGCAGATCGTGCCCGAATACGGCCTGGAATTCGACGTCGTCGCCGGGCTGCAGTTCTACACGCGCAATCACGCCACCGATTATCAGAACGGTGCGCTGTTTACGCTCGACGCGCTCGCGCTCAAGCGCTTCGCGAACGGCGTGGGCGTGGGCATCGTGATGGGCACGGTCCAGCAGCTCGCCGACGACACCGGTCCGCTCGCCGACCGTCTGAACGGCTTTCGCGGCCACGACTTCTCGCTCGGCCCGATCATCACGTACGACACCAAGCTCGGCGGCAAGGCGCCGTTTTCAGCGAGCCTGCGCTGGGTGCCGAGCATCGCGAGCACCAATCGTCTGAAGAGTACGTCCACCGTCATGGCCACGGCCACGCTCGCATTCTGAAGGCTTGCATCGAACGGATGGAAAACCGTCCGTCTCGCGCACGCGCGTCCATCCGCCGCATGACTCGGGCATAAGTCGCGGCATGACCCGGTAAGTTAAATGACACGGCTGTCATGCAACGCCGCGTGCGCCTGCGATTTTCACGTCGCGCGCCCTCCCGTCGTCACGTTCGCGCCGCTCGCGGAGTCCGCGCAACTTAATGCTTTCTAAATTAGTTTTCATGTTTGGTGCGCGGCAACTTAAAACACCGCAACCGTACCGGAACCGATAATCCTCTACAGATTCAGGACTGAGAGGAATGCACCATGCAAAAGCCGATGTCGGTCGAACTCGTAAATGAATATGGCGAGCAGGCGCTCTGCGTGAAAGTCGACGGCAACACCGCGCTGCTCGACGCCGCAGAAGTCGATGGCTTCATCGAGGAACTCAGCAAGCTGCGCGCGTCGATGCGCCCTGCCGTGCCCGATCAGCCTTTGCGCTCGCATCAATATGTGATCGAAATCGATCCGTGCTGGTACACGGAACGCAATCCGCTGTTCGACGGCGCGGTGCTGTTCCTGCGTCACACCGGCCTCGGCTGGGCGGGTTTTGCGATTCCCACCGAAAGCATGCATCGACTCAAGGACGCACTGAGCGCGCACGAAGCCGCCGCGCAGCGCGAGTCGCACATACCCATGCACGCGCTGCCCAACTGAGTGCGTGCGCGGCGCGCCACCGGGCGTGCATCGTCCCGTTTGCCGCAATCCGCCGCAGTCACTGTACTCCGCCACATCCCGTGAATCCGGGCCGCGCATCGCGGACCGGGCAAGCGCGTTCGCCTGCGCGGCGCCGGCACGTCCCTCCATTTCGGGGCGTGTTTTACGGACCCATTCGCGCAGCCTCGTTTTGAGCCTTTACCGGCACGGACTCGTCACATGAACCAGCTACAAGCCATGCGCGTGTTCACGCGCGTCGTCGATCTGAGCAGCTTCAGCCTCGCGGGCAAGCAGCTCGGCATGTCCGCCGCGGCCGTCACGCGCAGCGTCGGCATGCTCGAAGCGCATCTGAACATGCGCCTGTTGAACCGCTCCACGCGCAGTCTCTCGCTGACCGAAGCGGGCCGTCTCTATCTGGACGGCTGCCGCGCGGTGATCGACAAACTCGACGAAGTCGAGTCGGAACTCGTGCGCGCCACGCGCGATCCGAGCGGCGTGCTGCGCATCGCCGCGCCTTCGGTGTTCGCCAGCGGCGCGCTGACCACGCTGCTGAGCGCGTATCGCGACGTCAACCCGCGCGTCGATTTCGACGTGACCGCTTACGACACGCATATCGACATGATCGAAGGCGGTTTCGACGTCTGCTTCGCGACCGACCGCCAGCAGGTGAACGCGTCGCTCGTGAGCCGCAAGATCACGTCCGTGAAGGAAATCGTGGTCGCCACGCCCGCTTATCTGTCGCGCCGCGGCGTGCCGCGCACGCCCACCGATCTCGCGCAGCACGATCTGCTCGCGGTCTCCGATGCGCCGCGCTCCTGGGAGTTCGCCGACACCGACGGCGTGCAGCGCGTCAGCACGAACGGTCCGCTCACGGCGAGCGGCTATGCGACCGTGCGCGCGGCCGTGCTCGCCGACATGGGCGTGGCGCTGCTGCCGCTGCCGCTCGTCGCCGACGACATCGCACGCGGCGTGCTGCTGCCGGTGCTCAACGCCTTCGACGTGAACGGCGGCATGCAGCACGTCTCGATCGTCTATTCGGGCCGCAATTATCTGACGATGAAGGTGCGCAGCTTCATCGACTTCGCGGTCGAGCAGTTCCGCTCCCAGCACGGTCACGCCGCCGGCAACCTGCACGCCCCGCCGCTCGCCCTGCGCGCCGTAGCCTGACGCGCGCCGCGCGGCGACGCGGCTTGCTGTTGCACCTGTATCTGCAAACGGCCCGCTTACGCCCGCATTTTCGCCTGCGTTTGCGCCCACATTTGCGGCCGCTTTCGCGACCGCGTTCGCGCGTACACCGCGTGCGTTCCGATCGAGCGCGCGGCCCGGCGCGCGCGACTCCCCGACTCCGATTCCCCTGCCACGACGCCTGGAAAGCCATGCCCAGAATCCTCACCATCGAAGACGACGCCGCCACCGAGGCGAGCGTCGTCCCCACGCTCGCCTCCACCGGCTTCACCGTCGATGTCGCCCGCTCCGGGCGCGAGGGCATCGCGATGGTCATGGCCGGCGACTACGACGTGGTCGCGCTCGAACGACGCCTGCCCGATCTCGACGGCCTCACCATCGTCACCACCATGCGCGGCGTGGGCATCGAAACGCCCGTGCTCGTCATGAGCTCCACGACCAGCGTGGAAGAACGCATCCAGGGCCTGCGCGCCGGCTGCGACGACTACCTCACGCGGCCCTTTTCGATCGACGAAATGTCGGCGCGCGTCGAAGCGCTCGTGCGCCGCCGCACGCGTCCCGCGACCACCGAAACCGTGCTGCGCGTCGGTCCGCTCGAACTCGATCTCGTCAAGCGCAAGCTCACCTGCCGCGACAAGGTCCTGCGTCTGCGCCCGACCGAACTGCGCGTGCTCGAATTCATGATGCGTCACGCGGGCCAGGTGCTCACGCGCACGATGATCTTCGAAGGCGTGTGGGGCGGCCGCTTCGATCCGGGCACCAATCTCGTCGACGTGCACGTAGGCCGCCTGCGCAATCGCGTCGATACGCCCGGCGAGCCCTCGCTCATCCGCACGATCCGCGGCTCGGGTTATCTGCTCGGTTGACGTTTTCGATCGCATGGCATACGGCTATTTTCCTTTTAGCGTTTCGTAGTCCTTTTTTTTAAAAAAACCGGCCGATAACTAAAACTTGTTTCATTTGTCTGGTTGCCGGACGTTACAACCCGCCCGCCACAATACCGGCGTCGGACTCCCCCGAGGAGGGCAAGCCTTGCCCGCTTTCGCCACGAGGGATCCGACGCCGATGTTCTGAACGGAGCCCCTTCTGATGCTGAAAATCGTCCGGCTGGCCTTGAACCGACCGTACACGTTCATCGTGCTGGCCCTGCTGATCCTGATCGCTGGCCCGCTCGCTGCGTTACGCACGCCAACCGATATCTTTCCGGATATCCGCATTCCCGTGATCAGCGTGGTGTGGAACTACGCCGGTCTGCAACCCGACGACATGTCGGGCCGTATCGTCACTTACTACGAGCGCACGCTCGGCACGACCGTCAACGACGTCGCGCACATCGAATCGCAGTCGTTCCGCGGCTACGGCATCGTGAAGATCTTCTTCCAGCCGACCGTGGACGTGCGCACGGCCACCGCGCAGGTGACCTCGGTATCGCAGACCGTGTTGAAGCAGATGCCGCCCGGCACCACGCCGCCGCAGATCCTGAACTACAACGCGTCCACCGTGCCGGTGCTGCAACTCGCGCTCACGAGCAACACGCTCAACGAGCAGCAGCTCGGCGACTACGCGACCAACTTCATCCGGCCGCAACTGCTTTCCGTGCCTGGCGTGGCGATTCCCACGCCGTACGGCGGCAAGACGCGCGAAGTGCAGATCGACCTGAATCCGCAGGCGCTGCAGGCGCGCAAGCTCTCCGCGCAGGACGTGGCGAACGCGCTCGCGCAGCAGAACCAGATCATTCCGGCGGGTACGCAGAAGATCGGTCAGTTCGAGTACAACGTGCGCCTGAACAACAGTCCGCTCACGATCGACGCGATCAACAATCTGCCGATCAAGACCGTGGACGGCGCCGTGATCTACATGCGCGACGTAGCGCACGTGCGCGACGGCTATCCGCCGCAAGGCAATATCGTGCGCGTCGACGGCCACCGCGCGGTGCTGATGTCGATCCTCAAGAACGGCTCGGCGTCCACGCTCGACATCATCGCGGGCGTGAAGGCGAAGCTGCCGCTGATCGAACAGTCGCTGCCGCCGAGCCTCAAGCTCGTGCCGCTCTCGGATCAATCGGTGTTCGTGAAGGGCGCCGTGAGCGGCGTGGCGCGCGAAGGCATCATCGCCGCCGCGCTCACCTCGGCCATGATCCTGCTGTTCCTCGGCAGCTGGCGCTCGACGCTGATCATCGCGGCGTCGATTCCGCTCGCCGTGCTCGCGGCCATCGCGGGTCTCGCAGCCTGCGGCGAAACGCTCAACGTGATGACGCTCGGCGGGCTCGCGCTCGCGGTGGGTATTCTCGTCGACGATGCGACCGTGACGATCGAGAACATCAACTGGCACCTGGAACAAGGCAAGGACGTGCGCAGCGCGATTCTCGACGGCGCGGCGCAGATCGTCATGCCCGCGCTGGTTTCGCTGCTGTGTATCTGCATCGTGTTCGTGCCGATGCTGCTGCTCGACGGCATCGCGCGCTACCTGTTCGTGCCGATGGCCGAGTCGGTGATCTTCGCGATGATCGCCTCGTTCGTGCTCTCGCGCACCTTCGTGCCGATGATGGCGCGCTATCTGCTCAAGCCGCATGCGTCGCAAGGCCATGCGTCGGGCGAACTCGCCGCCGTGATGGCGCCGCATGGCGCGCACGATCACGTCGCGCCGTCGCGCAATCCGCTCGTGCGTTTCCAGCGCGGTTTCGAGCGCCGCTTCGAACGCGTGCGCGCCGGTTATCGCGGCGTGCTCGGTCTCGCGCTCACGAATCGCAAGCCGTTTATCGTCGGCTTTCTCGCGATCGTGATGCTGTCGTTCGCGCTGGTGCCCTTCCTCGGCCGCAACTTCTTCCCGAACATCGATTCGGGTGAAATCGAAATTCACGTGCGCGCGCCGATCGGCACGCGCGTGGAAGAAACCGCCGACCTGTTCGATCACATCGAAGACACCGTGCGCGAGGCGATTCCCGCCGACCAGCTCACGAGCATCATCGACAACATCGGCCTGCCGAACAGCGGTATCAACCTCACGTACAACAACAGCGGCACGATCGGGCCGCAGGACGGCGACATCATGATTTCGCTGTCGAAGGACCACGCGCCGACCGCGCAATACGTGAAGGCGCTGCGCACGCAGTTGCCGCGTCTGTTCCCGGGCACGTCGTTCTCGTTCCTGCCCGCCGACATCGTGAGCCAGATCCTGAACTTCGGTGCGCCCGCGCCGATCGACGTGCAGGTCAGCGGCCCGAACATGACGGCGAACCGGCACTACGCGAACGAACTGCTGCGCCGCGTGAGCAAGATTCCCGGCATCGCCGATCCGCGCATCCAGCAGGCGTCGACCTATCCGCAGCTCACCGTGGCCGTCGACCGTTCGCGCGCCGACGAACTCGGCATCACCGAACAGGACGTGACGAACTCGGTGGTCGCGAGCCTCTCGGGCACGAGCCAGGTATCGCCGACCTACTGGCTCAATCCGAAGAACGGCGTGTCGTATCCGATCGTCGCGCAGACGCCGCAGTACCGCATGACCACGCTTTCCGATCTGCAGAATCTGCCGGTCACGAGCAAGGGCGGCGGCTCGCAGATTCTCGGCGGCATCGCCACGATCACGCGCGGCACCGCCGACGCCGTGGTCTCGCACTACAACATCGAGCCGCTGTTCGACATCTACGCGACCACGCAGGGCGCCGATCTGGGCGCGGTGTCCGCGCAGATCCAGAAGGAGATCAAGGCCACCGTGAAGGACGTGCCCAAGGGCTCGACCGTGACGATGCGCGGCCAGGTGCAGACCATGAACAGCGCGTTCGCGGGCCTGCTGCTCGGTCTCGCAGGCGCGGTGCTGCTGATCTATCTGCTGATCGTCGTGAACTTCCATTCGTGGGCCGACGCGTTCGTGATCGTCTGCGCGCTGCCCGCCGCGCTCGCGGGCATCGTCTGGATGCTGTTCACCACGCACACGCCGCTGTCCGTGCCGGCGCTCACGGGCGCGATTCTCTGCATGGGCGTGGCGACCGCGAACGCGATTCTGGTGGTGTCGTTCGCCCGCGAACGCCTCGCCGTCACGGGCGACGCCATGCGCGCCGCGCTCGAAGCGGGCTTCACGCGCTTTCGCCCCGTGCTGATGACCGCGCTCGCGATGATCATCGGCATGGCGCCGATGGCGCTCGGTCTCGGCGACGGCGGCGAACAGAACGCCCCGCTCGGCCGCGCCGTGATCGGTGGCCTGATCTGCGCGACCTGCGCGACGCTGCTCTTCGTGCCCGTGGTGTTCAGCCTCGTGCACCGCAACGACAAGCGCGATGACGACACGGAAAACGACATCGCCGACGCATCCCACCATTCGGAACACCTTGCCCTCGAGGGAGAATCCCATGTCCACTGAAGTCGACATCGCCTCGCCGCAACCGCTGCGCCATCTGAAAACCGTCGCCGCCGTGGCGCTGCTGGTCGCCGCCGGGATCGTCTCCGGCGGTCTGTTCAGCCGCGTGCACGCGCATCAGGAACTCACGTCCTGGACCGACGCGCAGGCCGTGCCCACGGTCGCCACCGTGCTGCCGGAACCGAGCCCCGCTTCGCAGATGCTGGTGCTGCCCGGCCATCTGGCGGCCTACATCAACGCGCCGATCTACGCGCGCGTCTCGGGCTATCTGCATGCCTGGTACGCCGATATCGGCACGCACGTGAAGGCCGGGCAACTGCTCGGCGTGATCGACACGCCCGATCTCGACCAGCAGCTGCAGCAGGCGCGCGCCGATCTGCAGAACTCGATCGCGAACGAAAAGCTCGCGGCCACCACGGCGAAGCGCTGGACCGAAATGCTCAAGCAGGATTCGGTCTCGCAGCAGGAAGCCGATGAAAAGACTTCGGACCTGATCGCCAAGCAAGCGACTGTGGAAGCGAACCAGGCGAACGTGCGCCGCCTCGAAGCGCTCGAATCGTTCAAGCGTTTGACGGCGCCGTTCGACGGCGTGGTCACCGCGCGCAAGACCGACGTGGGCGCGCTGATCGACGCGGGCAGCGGCAGCGGTCCCGAACTCTTCACGGTCTCGGACGCGAGCACGCTGCGCGTCTACGTGAGCGTGCCGCAGAGCGACGCGGCGTCGATCCAGCCCGGCATGCACGCGACGCTCACGGTGCCCGAGCGCCCCGGCATGAAGTTCGACGCCAAGCTCGTGGACACCGACCAGTCGATCTCGCCCGCTTCCGGCACGATGCTCGTGCAGCTCGCCGTCGACAACAAGCAGGGGCTGCTGTTCCCCGGCGAGTACACCGAGGTCCATCTCGCGATGCACGGCGACGCGAACGCGCTGTTCGTGCCCGCGAGCGCGCTGATCTTCCGCGCGCAGGGCATGCAGGTCGCGGTGGCCGGCGCCGATCACAAGGTGCAGCTGCGCGACGTGACCATCGGCACCGATCTCGGCACGCGCGTGCAGATCATCGCCGGTTTGAAGGCGGGCGAGCGCGTGATCGACAATCCGCCCGATTCGCTCGCGAACGGCGACGTCGTGCGCCTCGCGGCCACGGCGGCCACGAACGCGCCGGGCGCGGCGAATGCAGCGAATGCGTCCGCGAAAACCCCCGCGACCCAGGCCACGCAGACCGCGCAGGCGGCGGAGCCGGCGCATGGTTAAGCCGTCCGGTTTGCACACCAAGGTGCGGCTCGTCGCGCTTGCGGGCGCAATGCTGCTGAGCGCGTGCTCGTTCGCGCCCGCGTATCACGCGCCCGCCGCCGCGATTCCCACGCACTTCAAGGAAGCCGGCGACTGGCAGACGGCGCAGCCCGCCGACCAGATGCCGCGCGACGGCTGGTGGAAGGCGTTCAACGATCCGATCCTCGATCAGTTGGAACCGCAGGTCCAGAAGGCCAATCCGAACATCGCTGCCGCGCTCGCGCGTCACGACGAGGCCGATGCGCTCACGTCCGAGGCCCGCTCGGCGCTGATGCCGACCGTCGGGCTCGGCGCGCAGGTGCAGCGCGACCGGCAGTCGGCGCTGCGTCCGCTGCGCGGCTCCGACCAGCCGAACGTGTACGAGACCAACACGCTCGGCGTGAGCATCGGCTACGACCTCGACCTGTGGGGCAAGGTGCGCAACGAGGTGAAGGCGGGTCAGGCGAACAGCGAGGCGAGCGAAGCCGATCTCGCGTCGCTGCAACTGAGCCTGCAGGCGAAGCTCGCGACGACGTGGTTCGACCTGCTCGGACTCGATCAGCAGTCGCGGCTGCTCGACGACACGATCGCCGCCTACCAGCGCGCGTTGAAGCTGACCGAGAGCCGTCATCGCGGCGGCATCGCCTCGGACCTGGACGTGTCGCGCGCGCAGAACCAGCTCGCCGCCGCGCAGGCTTCGTCCGACGACGTGAGCGCGCGCCGCGCGCTTTACGAGCACGCGATCGCCACGCTCGTGGGCGTGCCGGCCTCGGAGTTCAACGTCGCGCCCGACACGCTGCGTCCGCGCCTGCCGAACCTGCCCGCCGGGCTGCCTTCGGCGCTGCTGCAACGGCGTCCGGACATCGCCGCCGCAGAGCGGCGCGTGGCCGCGGCGAATGCGGAGATCGGCGTGGCCAAGGCCGCGTTCTTCCCCGACATCTCGCTCGATCTGCTCGGCGGCTATCAGAGCGACACGTTCAATCCGTGGCTGTCGGCGCCCAACGAAATGTGGGCGATCGGCCCGTCGCTGATGGAAACGATCTTCGACGGCGGCCGCCGCGAAGCGCTCGTGCGCGGCGCGCGTGCGAAGCTCGCGGAGAGCGGCGCGGACTACAAGTCGGTCGTGCTCAACGCGTTCCAGCAAGTCGAGGACAACCTCGCCCTGCTCCATCACCTCGGCGACGAGGCGCAGCGCGAGAACGAGGCGCTCGACGCGGCGCAACGCACGCTCACGCTGTCGATGTCGCGCTATCGTGACGGCGTGGTGAGCTATCTCGACGTGGTGACGGCGCAGACCACCGCGCTCTCGACGCAGATTTCGTCGCTCGAACTCGACACGCGGCGGCTCGACGCCACGGTCGGCTTGATCCAGGCGATCGGCGGCGGATGGAGCACGAAGCAGCTCGATGGCGATACGGCGTCGGCGGCCTCTCCTGCCTCTTCGGCTTCTGCGGCTACGAAGGCCGCTACCGCGAAAGCCCCCGCAGCGGCGAAAACCGAAGCGAGCGCCGCCGCGCCCGCGAAGGCGTCGTAACGCGTTCATCGACGCAGCGCCCCAAGCGGCGCACGCGGCACGCCACACCGAGTGGGCGCGCCGCGTGCGCCGCTTTTTCGTGGGCGGCCGCGCGGCTGTCGGTCGGCGATGTCATCGCACGGTCATGTAAGGAAGCCATCGTTTCGCCGACACTCCACGAAGCTTGCGACGAAGCGTGCACGATCCGCCGCGCATTTTTCGCACGCCAGCGCCGCCTTCGACCCTCCATGCACGACGCGATGCCAGATGACA
>NZ_JAAGPN010000272.1:0-10603 GCF_017104805.1 Paraburkholderia sp. Ac-20347
CGCCCGCCACCGGCTTCGCGCCAGGCGCACCCGCCGCCGGCACCGGCGCGGCTGTGCCGCGCGCGAGACCCTGCTCGACTGCCTTCAGCAGCTTTTGCAGCGCGATCGGTTTCTCGAGGAAGTTGAGCGCGCCGATCTTGGTCGCCTCGACCGCCGTGTCGATGGTCGCATGTCCCGACATCATGATGACCGGCATCGAGAGCTGGCCTTGCGCGGCCCACTCCTTGAGGAGCGTGACGCCGTCGGTGTCGGGCATCCAGATATCGAGCAGCACCAGGTCAGGCACCTGACGCTGACGGAATTCACGCGCCTGTTGCGCGTCCTCCGCGAGCTCCACGACGTGTCCCTCGTCGCTGAGGATCTCCGAGAGCAATTCCCGGATGCCCATTTCATCGTCTACCACCAGGATGGTTGCCATTTACGCTGCCCTTGTCTGCACTGTTGCTTTTGATCCCTGCTCCGCTGTAACGCTTGAACGTGCGTTTGCGTTGGCGTCCGGGTCGACGTCGTCGGCGAGCTGGAGAAAGAGAATCGATATTTGCGCGCCTTCGATCACATCGCCCGCTTTCATGCGGTTTCGAATGTCGATGCGCGCGCCGTGCTCGTCGACGATCTTCTTGACCATCGCAAGCCCGAGTCCTGTTCCTTTGGCCTTCGTCGTCACGTAGGGTTCAAAGGCACGCGTGAGGATGCGTGCCGGAAAACCCGAACCGTTGTCCGAGACCGTGAGACGCACCGCGACGCGCGTGTGACCCTGCGCGTCCGCATCGCCGTATTCTACGGCCCGCGTTTCGAGCGTTACACGAGGCTGCGCGACATCGGCCACGGCGTCCTGCGCATTCTGCAGGAGGTTGTGGATGACCTGGCGCAATTGCGTCGCGTCGCCACGTATCACGGGCAGCGTCGACAGCTCGACCTTGATCGCGCTCTTGCCTTCTTCCGCGCCGTAGAGCGTGAGCACTTCGCTCACGAGGTCGTTCAACTGCAGGCTCGCGAGCACCGCCGGCGGCGTGCGCGCATAGTCACGGAAGTTGTCGACCATCTGCTTCATGGCCGCGACCTGATTGACGATGGTCGTCGCGCCGCGCTTGAGCACTTCGGCGTCCGACGGCGCGAGCTTGTCCGAGAGCTTCATCTGCAGACGCTCGGCGGACAGCTGAATGGGCGTGAGCGGATTCTTGATCTCGTGCGCGAGACGCCGCGCGACTTCGCCCCACGCGACCGAGCGCTGTGCCGAGATCACGTCGGAAATGTCGTCGAACACGACGACGTAGCCCGAAGTCTGCATGTCGCCCGCGTCGCGGCCGGTGTCGGAGACGAGACGCGCGCCGCGCACGAGCAGCGTCAGCGGATCGGTTTCGCCCGGCACGGGCACCGAGAACTGCTGCTGCCAGTGGCCGCGATCGACGCCGCCGTTGTCGCCGCCCATGCGCGACGCTTCCTGATCGGCGAAGGCCTTGCGCACCATCGCCGCGAAGTCGCCGAGCGCGGCCACGTGATCGATCGGCAAGCCCACCTGGGTCTGGAACGGATGACGGAAGATGCGTTCCGCGCCGGGGTTCGCCGTGGTCAGGCGGAACTGCCGGTCGAACACGAACACGCCCGCCGTGAGATTGGCGAGGATGCTTTCGAGATACGCCTTCGAATGTTCGAGCGCGACGCGGTTCTTCTCGACGGCCTGGCGCGCTTCGGAGAGCTGCCGCGTCATCGCGTTGAACGACTGCGTGAGGAAGCCCAGCTCGTCGCGCGACTTGATTTCGCGTTTGGGCGTGTAGTCGCCCTCGGTCACTTCCTTCGTGCCCTGCGCGAGCAGGAACAGCGGCCGCGCGAGCTGATTGCCGAGCGCGAGCGCGAGCATCATCGCCACGAAGGTCGCGAGGAACAGCGCGAGCGTGAGCGTGCCGATGTACATCTTGCGCAGGCCCGTGCGGCCGAGCGCCTTTTCCTGATATTCGCGATAGGCGCGCTGCACGGCGTCCGCGTTGCGCGCGAGCGCGGCGGGCACGGGCTGTTCGAGTTGCAGGAAGCGTTCGGCGGGCTGCAGGTCGGTGGTATTGCCGTCGGGAATGCGCGTGACGACGCGCAACCTCAGCGCGCCCTTGGGTCCATGCAGATGCGGATCGCCGTCGACTTCGCCTTCGATCGCCGCATAACCGCGCCCGCGCGCCTGATCGATCATCAGCGTGGTGGGCAGATCGGCGGGCATCAGCGAGGAGAAGTTGCTCGATGCCTGCGCAACCACGTGCATGTCCGGCGCCGCGCCCGACATGCTGCGCACCGGCTCGACGATGGTCGCGTCCTGCACGCCGAACTGGTCGCGCGCGCGCAGCAGCGTGAGCGTCGTGCCGGCCGCGTCGCCGCTCGCGATCTGCTCGGCCATCAGGCGCGCCTTGGTCTGCAGATCGGACAGCGAGGCGTCGAGCATGCCGCGCCCGAGATTGAGACCCGCCGTGAGCGCGGTTTCCACGTTCACGTCGAACCACGACTCGATCGAGCGCGAGACGAACTGATACGAGACGATGTAGATGATGCCGCCCGGCACCACGCCCACGAGCGCGAAGAAGAACGCGAGCTTGGCGAGTAATCGCGTGCCGAACTTGCCGCGCCGCAAACGCACGACGATCACGATCACGAGCGCCGTGACCACCGACATGAAGATGATCGCGACGCCGATGTTGGCCGCGTAGAGCCAGCCGTAATAGCGGTCGAAGAATTCCGTGTTCGCGCTCGCGGCGGCGAGCAGGACGAGCAGCAGCGCCGCGGTGAACGCGACGGTGGACACCAGCAGCCTCACGACGAAGCTGCTGACACTGCCTCCGGTGGCGCGGCGCACTTTATTTAGCACGTTCGGTCACCGTGAAGCTAAAGCGCTTCCAGTCGGAAGCGAGGTTCCAGTCGCGGTTGTTGACCGCATCGATCTGGAACGGCTTGGGCATGAGCGCGACGTCGAGCTGCATGCGCACCGAGGCCGTGTAGGTCTCGCCCGGATGCACCTGATTGCGCTCGATCACGTGCCACGACGTGACGTGCTTGATGACGGCGAGCGCTTCCGCCAGCGTCGAAAAACCGAGCTGGAGACCGCCGCTCGAGACGCGATATTCGCGCGTGAGCGGCTGGAACGAGAGGCGAATGCTTTGCGAGACGCTCACGGGTTGTTCGTCGAACCAGTACCAGCGCGGGCGCGTGAGTTCGAAATCGGTGGTGAAGTAGAGCGGGATGCCCTTGTTGACCGCGTCTTCCAGGCTGCTGTTGAGATCGAAATCGAAGCGGGCGTCGAGGCTCCAGCCGGAGCCGTCGGCCTGCAACGAGGCGCGCTGCACCGAGATCGAATCGGCGCGCGCCGGCGCGGCGGCCATGAAGCCAAAGAACAACGCGACCCAGAGCAGGGCCGCGAAGCGCAGCGGGAAGAAGCGTTTGATGGTCACCGTTTCTGGAAGCGCGCGTAGAAGAATCCGTCGTGATCCGCGGGGCGATCGGCCGGCGCGCCATCGGCCGCGGTGGGCAACAGTTGCCCCGGAGCATCCAATCGTACCGCATCCTCACGGCTGCTTTCAAACCAGGCCGCCTGCGCCTCGCCTTCCTCGGGGAACAGCGAGCAGGTCACGTAGAGCAGTTCGCCGCCCGGCTTGAGCAGGCTCCACAAGGCTTCGACGATGCGGCGCTGCTCCTTGACGAGCGCCGCGATATCGCGCTCGCGGCGCAGCCAGCGAATATCGGGATGACGTCGCACGATGCCCGAGGCCGAGCACGGGACGTCGGCGAGAATGCGGTCGAAGCGCTCTGCTTCGGCTTCGCCTTCAGCTTTGAACCACGCTTGCGGCTCGCCCGCATCGCCGACCACGACGCGCGCGTGACGCAACGGATGCGCGGCGTCGTCCTGCGCGAAACCCAGACGCGCGAAGTTCTCGCCGATACGCCCCGCGCGCGAGGCGTCGCTCTCCAGCGCGATCAGGTCGATGTCGGCGAGTTCGAGCAGATGGCCGCTCTTGCCGCCGGGCGCCGCGCACGCATCGAGCACGCGCATACCGTCGCGAACGCCGAGGATTTCGGCGGCGATCTGCGCGCCCGCATCCTGCACGGACACGTCGCCCGCGAGGAAGCCCGGAATGCGATCCACGGGCAGCGGCGTGGCCAGCCGCACGGCGTGCGTGCCGATCTGCGTCGCGGCGATGTTCTCGGCGGCGAGGCGCTGCACATAGTCGGCGGCGTTCGTGCGGCGCGCGTTCACGCGCAGCGTCAGCGGACCGTGCGTGTTGCCCGTGGCGAGAATCGCTTCCCATTGCGCGGGCCACGCGCGGCGCACCGCGTCGATCCACCATTGCGGATAGTTCCAGCGCGCGACGTCGTCGGCTTGCGCGGCGGCCAGCGTCTGATCGCGCTCGCGCAGGAAACCGCGCAGCACGGCGTTCACGAGGCCCTTCGCGAAGGCGATCTCGCGGCGCGCGCCCACCGTGCGCACGACCTGATCGACGACCGTAAACGGCGTGTAGGCGGCGTGCGCTTCGTCGTCGACGAGGAGCGCGAGCGCGCAGGCCAGCAGGTTCGTCACGTGGGCGGGCGGCGCCTTGCTCACGCGCTGCTTGATCAGCCAGTCGACCGTGCCGAGGCGGCGCATCGTGCGATACGCGATGTCCTGCACCGCACCGCGCGCGACCGAGGCAAGCTCATGCGGCAGGGACGCGAACGCGTTCGACAGCGCGGCAGGCAACGCCGCGCCGGCTCGAACCGCGCCGACGGCCTGGGCCGCCTGATCGAGCGCGAAGCCGAGCGAGTCGGGGGCCAGATGCACGGGCGCGAGCGCCGCCGGCGCGCCGGATTGCCGGGCAGTCGAAGCGGAACGTGCAGAACGGCCTGCGCGGGTCTGGCCGGCTTTGCCGGCAGTGCCCGACGGGCGACGGGAATGGCTGGATGTCATGAAAAAACCGGATGCGAGCCGCGTGGCGCGGCGTACTGGCATAAGCAAAGCACAAGCGAGCCATTGTAGCGTGGCGTGGGCGCAACGCCGCCCATGCGGCGCAGAGAACTCGACGGATCGCCGCACCGCGCCCGCTTTCGGGCTCGGCGTTCGCGCACTAGAAAACTGCCGATTTCGCCTGAGTTTGCGCTGCAAAATGGCAAACGCCCCGCTACCACCGGTAAAGGCCGCCATGAAACTGTTCGGAAAAAGATTCGATCTCGTGTTCCTGGTCTTTGCCGTGCTGTTCGCGGTGGCCGCTCAGGGATCTCACAAGCTGCTCACGCCCTTCTGGGACTACAGCAGTTACACGTCCGCGCTCACGCGCTACCACCTCGGCGTCGATCCGTACGGCATCGCGGCTTCGGACTTTCCGCTGGTCTATCCGCCGATCTTTCTGAATCTGTTCGCGAACGTGCCGTTTCTCGCCATTTATCTGCTGTTCGCGCTCGCGACGCTTGCCTACGTGGTGTACAGCGTGCGCAAGACGGATTTCGTCTGGGCCGCCAGCGTGGGCTTTCTCGCGGGCGGCGCGGGCGTCGGCGCGCTGCTCACGGCGAATTTCGCGACCTTCTCGCACTTGCTGATCGTCGCGCTGCTCTATTCGGCGTCGCGCAGCGAGCGCCGCGCCGCGCTCGGCTACGGACTCGCCGCGATCGTCATCGTGCTGTTCGCGTCGATCAAGATTTACTTCGCGGCCTATGCGCTCGTCTTTCTGTTTCTGCCGAAAGGCCTCCGCTACTTTTTCGCCATCCCGATTTGCGTCGCGTGCGTGGACGCCGCGCAAATGCTGCTCGAACCGCAGTTGTGGGCCGGTTTCGAAACACGCCTGCGCTGGCAGGTGCTCACGCAGCACGACTCGGGCCTCGTGCTTTCCGGCATTCTGCAGCAGCGCGTCGCGAGCCTCTCGGCGCTTCAGGACGTGCTGATCCACGAAGTCATCGTTGTCGCGCTCTTTCTTTACGGGATCAATCCGTTGCGCGAGCCGCGCACGATCGGCTTCAACGAGGTCTCGGGCAAGCTGTTCTACGTGATCGCCTTCGCGATCATCCTGAATCCGCGCCTGAAGGAATACGACATCGGCGCGCTGTTCGCGTGCTGCTATATCTCGCTGTTTCAGAGCACGCGGCCCGAGGATCGCGCGCAACGGCTGATCGCCTATGTCGTTCCGGTTGCGTTTGCCGTCGCGTGGATGCTGGCGCGGCTCACGCACGTTTTCCTCTTCCTCGACCTGATGTGGATTGTGAGCGTCTACGGTCTCTTCTTTGCGATTTCGCTGCGCCAGCGCGCGCTGCGCAAGGTCGATCACGCGCGTCCGCCGTCGCACATCGGCATCAGGCAGGCATAAAAAAACGCCTCGAAAGAGGCGTTTTTCGTGATGCGCTCGCGCTGCGTGCGCGATCGTTCCCAGCTTAGCGCTGCCCCGACGCCATCTCCATCAGACGGCGGATGCGTTCTTCCGTGGACGGGTGCGTGCTGAACAGATTCTGGATGCCGCCGCCCGAGAGCGGATTCATGATCATCATCTGCGCGGTAGCCGGATGCTGCTCGGCGGCGGCAAACGGGATGCCCTGCGCGTAGCGATGAATCTTGTCGAGCGCCGACGCCAGCGCCTGCGGATCGCCCGAAATCTCCGCGCCGCCCCGATCGGCCTCGAATTCACGCGCGCGCGAAATCGCCATCTGGATGAGCGCGCCCGCGATCGGCGCCAGCAGCGCGACAGCGATGCCCGCGATGGGGTTCGTCGGGCGACCGTTTTCGTCGCGGCCGCCGAAGATCATCGCGAAGTTGGCGAGCGCCGAAATCGCGCCGGCCATGGTGGCCGAGATCGTCGAAATGAGGATGTCGCGGTGCTTCACGTGCGCGAGTTCGTGCGCCATCACCCCTCGCATCTCGCGCTCGGACAGCACGCGCAGAATGCCCGTGGTCGCCGCCACCGCCGCGTGCTCGGGATTGCGGCCCGTGGCGAACGCGTTGGGCGCATCTTCGTTGATGAGATAGACGCGCGGCATGGGCAGATTCGCTCGCGTGGCCAGATCGCGAACCATGCGGTAGAACTGCGGCGCCGTGGTTTCGTCGACTTCCTGCGCGTTGTACATGCGCAGAACCATCTTGTCCGAGAACCAGTACGAGAAGAAGTTCATGCCGAGCGCGATCACGAGCGCGAACATCATCCCGCTGCGCCCGCCGATCAAACCGCCAATCGCGATGAACAGGGCCGTAATCGCGGCCATCAACATCGCGGTCTTGACCCAGTTGAACATGTGCTGTGCTCCTTCACCCAGTGGGGATCAAATCGTTGGACGCCCGCCGCGCGCCATCCCTCAAAGGGACAGGCCGCGGCAGCGAGCGCATTGTAAGCGATCTGTTAGATAAGGGCGGGTGCGAAAAATTCAATCTCCGCGCGCCGTTTTGCGGGCGGCGCGCAGTTTCAGCCGGGCATTCGACTCAGCAGTCAGCGCCAGGTTTAACGCGTGGTGGTCGCGAGCTTCACGCCAAGCCCGACGAACGCCGTGCCGACGGTGCGGTCGAGCCACTTCTTGATGCCCGGCTTGCCCGAGAAACGCTGTGTGACGCTGCCCGCGATCCACGCGACGAAGCTGTTCCAGACCCAGCTCATCAGCACGAACACCACGCCGAGCGTGAGGAATGCGATCACCTTGTGCGGGCTCGTCACGCTCACGAACTGCGGGAAAAACGAGACGAAGAACAGCACGACCTTCGGATTCAGCACATTGGTCCAGAAACCCGAAAGGAACAACTGGCGCAGCGGACGCGGCGCAGCGGCGCGCGCTTCGCCGGCTTCGGGCTCGCTGGCCTTCGCTTCGCTCTTCGCGAAGATCAGGCGCACGCCGAGATACACCAGGTAGCACGCGCCCACCAGCTTGATGACCGTGAACGCGGTGGCCGACGCCGCCAGCAGCGCCGTGAGACCGAACGCGCAGGCGAGCGCATGCACGCAGCAGCCCGCCGAGATGCCGAGCGCCGACACCAGACCGGCGCTGCGGCCCTGCGCGACGCTGCGGCCGACGATATAAGCGGTGTCAGGGCCGGGCGTGACGTTCAGGAGGAAAACTGCGACCACGAAGAAGCCGAAATGGGTGATGCCGAACATGACTTTCTCTGCAAATACGGTGAAGAAATAGCGCACGAACGCTCTCGCGCGGGGCTCGATCGAGACGCGACCGGGCCTCGAAGCAACCCACCGATTCTAACGCGCACAGCGTGGCGCGCGTCACCTGGCCGAACGGATGACTGGCGCGCGATTGCGCCCGGATTTACGCTGCGGATTCGTCGGGCAACGCGAAACGCTGGCCTGCCGAGAGCGGCATGCCGGCCAGGAATTCGCGCGCGGGCAGGCGCTTGCCGCCCGGCTTTTGCAGCTGCGTGAGGCGCAATGCGCCCTCGCCGCACGCCACCACCACGCCCGTGGGCGAGACCTCGAGAATCTGGCCCGGCGCGGCGGCTTCGGGCAGCGTCACGTCGGTGGCCGGTTCGGCGGCCCACAGCTTGAGCTGCGCGCCGTCGAGCGTGGCCGCGCCGCCCGGGAACGGATCGAACGCGCGAATCTGGCGCGCGAGCGCGACGGCGGAGCGGCGGAAATCGAGCGCGGCTTCCTGCTTGCCGATCTTCTCGGCGTAGGTCACGCCGTCGGTGGGCTGCGGCGTGAGCGGCAACTGGCCGGTGCGTTCGAGCTGGGTCAGCCAGTCCACCACGAGTTGCGCACCCAGATTCGCGAGGCGGTCGTGCAGCGTCGCCGTGGTGTCGGTGGGCGTGATCGGCGTGCGTACTTCCGAGATCATCGGACCGGTGTCGAGGCCCGCGTCCATCTGCATCAGCGTGATGCCGGTCTCGGCGTCGCCGGCCTCGATCGCGCGATGGATCGGCGCGGCGCCGCGCCAGCGCGGCAGGATCGAAGCGTGAATGTTGATGCAGCCGTCCGTCGGAATGTCGAGCACTTCCTGCGGCAGGATCAGGCCGTAGGCCGCCACCACCATGACGTCGTGCGGCGTGGCGCGCAGCAGCTCGATGGCCTCGGCGGCCTCCTGCGGATACTTGCCGGCGCGGCGCAGCGAAGTGGGCTGTGCCACTGCAATCCCGTGCTCCTGCGCGTAACGCTTGACCGGGCTCGCCTGGAGTTTCATGCCGCGTCCGGCGGGACGATCGGGCTGGGTCAGCACGAGCGGCACGGGAAAGCCCGCCTCGTGAATGGCGGCGAGCGCCGCGGCGGCGAATTCCGGCGTACCGGCGAAGATCACGCGAAGAGAGTGGCTCATGGGCACAAGCGAATACGGGGTGAAACAGTGATGCGCACGGCTGGCGTGCGCGGCGCTTACATCGCGCGTTCGAGCTTCTTCATCTTGCTCTTGATGCGCGTCTGCTTGAGCGACGAGAGGTATTCCACGAACACCTTGCCCATCAGGTGATCCATCTCGTGCTGGATGCACACGGCGAGCAGGCCTTCGCAGTCGACTTCGTAGCTCTCGCCCTTCTCGTTCAGGGCGCGCACGCGCACTTTCTCCGCGCGCTCGACTTCGTCGTAGATGCCCGGCACCGAGAGGCAACCCTCTTCGTGCACTTCGCGCTCGTCGCTCGACCAGACGATTTCCGGGTTGATGAACACCTGCAGTTCGTCGTGCGCGTCGGACACGTCGATCACCACGACCCGCTCGTGCACGTCCACCTGGGTGGCGGCGAGGCCGACGCCGGGCGCTGCGTACATCGTCTCGGCCATGTCGGCGACGAGTTTGCGGATGCGGTCGTTGACCACTTCGACCGGCTTGGCGACCTTGTGCAGGCGCTTGTCCGGGTAATGAAGAATATTCAGTAGAGCCATGATTTCACGGTTTCTCGTTGGGCGGCAGGCCGCGCCGATGTTGCGGATCGCGCGCGGACTGGCCGTTCGGCCAGCTTGCGGGCCCAGTACAGGATACGGAGGATATACGGACAAAACGGCCGGATTCAACGCGCCGCCCGCCTCGGGCAGCCGGTGCCGTGCCGCTCGCGCACTCGCACGGGCCAACGCGGCCGCGCAAGGGCGATGCCTCGCTGCGGCGCGTTGCAGCAGCGCCTCAGTGAGTCCTCAACGAGCGCCGCCAACAAATTTCGGATGGTGAAAATTTTAACACGACGGGCTGCGCTTCGCCCGCCCACGGGAGAATCGCCCATGCTCGTTCCGCCGTTGCTTCCTCAGCCGCCCGCGCCGTTGCCGTCGGCTCCGCTGCCGCTGGCATCGGACGAACTCCACGCCTGGCTGCGTCTCGCCTGCGCACGCGGCCTGAAGCCCGCCGCGCTGCGCGCATTGCTGGGCGCGTTCGGGTTGCCGCAACAGGTGCTCGCGCAATCGTTCAGTGCGCTCGCAGCCGTCGCGGGTGGCGAGGCGGCGCAAGCGGCACTCGCTGCGCCGCCATCCGGCTTCGCGCAACAGGCCGAAGCGGTGCGCGACTGGTGCGCGCAGACCGGCAACGCGCTCGTGCCGCTCGCCGACGCCGCCTATCCGCCGCGCTTGCTGACGATGACCGGTCCGCCGCCGCTGCTCTACGTGAAGGGGCGGCTCGATCTGCTGCACGCGCGCAGCGTCGCGGTGGTGGGCAGCCGCAGCGCCACGCCGCAAGCCGTCGAGGACGCGGCGCGCTTCGCCCGCACACT
>NZ_JAAGPN010000273.1:0-234 GCF_017104805.1 Paraburkholderia sp. Ac-20347
TAAAAAAAAAAAAAAAAAAAGAAGAGGGAGGGAGAGAGGAAAGAAGGAAAAAAAAGAGAAAGAGAAGAAGGAGAGGAGAGAGGAGAGTAGAGAACGCGGTGGCGACGAGAGAGGGGAGTATGAAAGAGAACAAGCACAGAGGAGGGAGAGAAGGGAAAAGAGACGTAGAATGAGACGACAATGATCAGCTGCAGTGTAAGAGAGCTGATGAGGAGGAAGAAGAAGGAGAGACAA
>NZ_JAAGPN010000274.1:0-10609 GCF_017104805.1 Paraburkholderia sp. Ac-20347
CTCGACCTGGGCCGCGTTCGCGCAGCGCTGGGTCGTGCGCATCGTCGCGATCGGCGGCGTGGGCGGCGCGCTCGCGGGCGCAGTGCCGCTCGGCATGACCGAGGACGCGCATCTCGCGCTCGTGAAGTAGCGTGCGCTGGCCGCCCGCCTCGGACGCGCTGCGTCTCACGCGCATGAGCTCGACCTGGGCCGCGTTCGCGCAGCGCTGGGTCGTGCGCATCGTCGCGATCGGCGGCGTGGGCGGCGCGCTCGCGGGCGCAGTGCCGCTCGGCATGACCGAGGACGCGCATCTCGCGCTCGTGAAGATCGTCACGCTGGTCGGCCACCTCGCACTCGCCGTCATGATCCTGCAATGCCGTAGGCCCGTGGCCGCCTGGCTGCGCAACGTGGCCGCGCAGCGCGGTTCGCTGGCCTGGCTCGCGCACTGGTTCGCCGACATCTGGGCCGTGGCCGCGATCTTCGTGGTCATGGCGCTATGGTTCGTGTGGGCGCTCGACCTGCGCGGCGGCTACCGCGAACTCATGCGTGCGGGCGGCCTCTCGCTCGCGGTGCTGCTGGCTGCGCGCGTGGCCGCCATCGTCGCGCTCGGCGCGCTCGGACGCGTGTTCGATCCGCTCGGCAACCGCGCCGACATGACCATCTCGCAGCGCCGCGCCTACCGCTACTACCCCGCCTTGCGCCGCGTGGTGATCGCCGCGCTATGGATCGTGACGATCGACGTGCTGCTGCATGTGTGGGGCCTGCGCCCGTCGCGCCTGCTCATGAACGCGCCGATCGGGCACCTGCTCGGCTCCGCGCTGCTCACGATCGCCGTGGCCGTCGCCGTGGCCATCGTGATCTGGGAAGTCGCGAACGGCGCCGCCGAACGCCGCCTCAACGCCTGGACCGACGCCGGCGACTACGTGCGCGCCGCACGCCTGCGCACGTTGCTGCCGATGTTCCGCACCACGCTGTTCGTCGCGATCTTCGTGATCGTGGGCCTCACCGCGCTCTCGCAGCTCGGCGTGAACACCGCACCGCTGATCGCGGGCGCGAGCATCTTCGGCGTGGCGCTGGGCTTCGGCTCGCAGAAGCTCGTGCAGGACTTCATCACCGGCATCTTCCTGCTCACCGAAAACGCCATGCAGGTCGGCGACTGGGTGACCGTGGCAGGCGTCTCGGGCACGGTGGAGTTCCTCTCGATCCGCACGGTGCGGCTGCGCGGCGGCGACGGTTCGCTCTACACCGTGCCCTTCAGCTCCGTGACGACCGTGAACAACACGAATCGCGGCATCGGCAACGCGGCGGTCAAGGTGGTGATCGCGCACGGCAACGACCTGCAACGCGCGATCGACACGCTCAAGGAAATCGGCGCTTCCATCCGCGCCGACGATGCCTTCAAGTCCGGCATCCTCAGCGACTTCGCCTACTGGGGCGTGGATCAGGTCGACGGCGCAAGCGTCACGCTCGTGGGTCAGATCCAGTGCAAGGACTCCTCGCGCTGGGGCGTGCAACGCGAATTCAACCGCCGCGTGCTGGCGCTTTTCACCGAGCGCGGCATCGAACTGGCGAACCCGCAGCGCAACTTCGTGATCGGCGTACCGCACGACAGCGATGTGGAAGGCCACGTATTCGGCGGCGACGAACGCGACGAAGAAGACTCGCGCACGCCACCGCGCCGCAAACCGTCCTGATCCCGTAAAACCTCACCTTCGCGCACGCATGCTCGCTGTGCGGCGCGCGAGGCGTGACGGGATTTCACGCCACTGCGGGGCTTTGCGCGTGATCGCACGTCGCGAATCGCGCGCAAAACAAGTGCGATTCGCCCTCTCCCGAAGAAGCTCACCTTTGCGCCTCCTGCTTTATCCACTCGCAGCGCGAGCCGATTGATGGTGGCGTTCGCGCGCGTAGCAAACATCAGACCGTCTCCACTTCACCGAGAGTGATGCAGAACGTGCTGAGCACGGAGAGGCCGCCGGTTTCCTGCAGCACCTCCGTCAACGCCTCATCCAGCCGTTCCACCTCGTCGCGCTCCCGCGCAATCTGAACGGTCACATACACCGTTTCCTCGCCCGGACCGTCGTCGACGTATTCGCAGGCCGCGAGCGCCCGCACGCGGCGCGTAGCGAGAAAGTCATAGACGGCGTCGTGCAGCGACTCGACAACGGACAGCGGCACCGCATACTGCTCCAGAATCGCCACCGCCTTGCGCCGATACGCCTCCGTTTCGCGATCCGTCGCATTCGAACGCGAATTGAGCGCCTGCATGAGTTCCAGCGCACGCGCCCAGCGTCCGGCCTGCCACGCCATGTCGATTGCGCCACGCAACGCGAGCAGGCTGGACGGCTGCGCCTGCCATGCGCGCTCGGCCACCTCGGCGGCTTCGCCGAAACGGTTGCAGGCCGCGAGCGCCACCGCGCAATTGATGTCGGCCTGGACGCCGCGTTCGCAGCGCAACGCGTTCGCGTACGCCACTTCGAGCGCCTCGCCGTCCCAGCGCTCGGCGGCCAGCATGCCGAGCGTTTGCCACGCGAGCGCAGGGTGCGCTTCCATGCTTTCCTTTGCGATGCGTTCCAGGCGCTTGCGCGTAGCCGCGTCGAGCTCGCCCGCATCTTCGTCGAGATGCGTGCAGATCTGGTTGAACGCCGCCGTGACCGCTTCCGCGGAGAGTGTCCTTCGATCCATCGACATAATCGTGTTCTCCCTTCCGATGACCGCAAAAAAATGCAACCGATTCGATGCTCATTCGATTTCAGATCGACGCGCATCTCGCATGCGATGTGACGTACGCCGTGCACCGCTCGCGTCGAAAAAATACTAGCAGCGGAGAATCGTCATTTCTTTGAGGTTCGTACTGCGAAGTTGTCGATGAGACGAAAAAAAACGCTGCGGGCAACGGCACAATTGAGCCGTCATCCACAGCGTTTTTTTCAGGAGGAGCGCCGCGTGCGCTGCGTCCCTTGCGAACCTTATGCTTCCACGTCTTCGAGACTGAAAATTTCCGACTGGTCGTTGTACGAGAAAATCTCGCCGTAGCGACCCCAGTCGATCACCGTGTCGAGCGTTTCTTCGGCGGCCGTATCCGAGAGGAAATCTTCCAGTTCCTGCTCGAAGCGCACGCGCGGCGCGCGGTGGCCCGGGCGTTCGTTGAGCACCTTCTTGATCCGCGCGGCGAGCGGCACGTTGCGCAGCAGATGATCGGCGAACATCATTTTGCGCGCCTGCGTGCCCATCTCGGCGAACACGCGCGCGGGCGGCGTGAGCAACAGGTCGCCGTCGCGCACGTCCGCGAAACCGAGCAGTTGCATCATTTCCGCAATCGGGAACAGGTCGTCTACTTCCAGATGCAGCGAGCGCGCGATTTCCGGCATGTCCGCGCGACCGTGGTACGGCGCGGCCGCCAGCGTTTCGATCAGACCGGCCATCAGGTTGGTCGAGACGTCGGGCAAACGGCTGCCCACTTCGAGACGGCGCGTGGTCGTTTCGGCGGCGTCGCGCGCGGTCATCTTCGCGTAGATCTCGTCCACGAGCTTGCGGAACGCCGGGTCCAGACGATTGCGCGGATGCTTGAACGGCACCTTGATGTCGGCCACCAGGCGCCCCGGGTTCGACGAGAGCACGAGGATGCGGTCGCACATGAACACCGCTTCTTCGATGTTGTGCGTGACGATCAGCATCGACTTGATCGGCATGCGGCCCTGCGTCCAGAGGTCGAGCAGGTCGGTACGCAGCGTCTCGGCCGTGAGCACGTCGAGCGCGGAAAACGGCTCGTCCATCAGCAGCAGCGCGGGGTCGACCACGAGCGCGCGCGCGAAACCCACGCGCTGGCGCATGCCGCCCGAGAGTTCGCGCGGGTAGGCGTTTTCGAAGCCGTCGAGGCCGATCAGGTCGATCGCGGCCAGCGCGCGTTCGCGGCGCGCACGCGCAGGCACGCCTTGCGCTTCGAGGCCCGCTTCCACGTTCTGCAGCACCGTGAGCCACGGGAACAGCGCGAAAGTCTGGAACACCATCGAGACGCCCTTCGCCGGGCCGTCGAGCGGCTTGCCGAGCCAGTTCACCTCGCCCGCGCTCGGTTCGATGAGGCCCGAAATGATGCGCAGGAGCGTCGATTTACCCGAGCCGGAGCGACCGAGCAGGCCGACGATTTCGCCTTCGCGCAGCGAGAGATTGACGTCGTCGAGCACGAGGCGCTCGTCGTCCTTTTTCGCGAAACCACGCGACATGTGCTTGACGGACAGCACTTCTTCGCCAAGCGTGGGCCGCGTCGGCAGCAGGTCGGATGAGACGATTTTCGGATTCAGCATGATGTATTACTCCATCTCAATCGAGCCGCAGCCTGGACTCGGCGTGGGTGTACAGCGGACGCCAGAGCACGCGGTTGAACAGCGTCACGAACAGGGACATCATCGCGATGCCCAGAATGATCTTCGGAAAATCACCGGCGGCGGTCGTCTGCGCGATGTACGCGCCGAGGCCGTGTGCTTCGAGCTTCGTATCGCCCCACTGCACGTATTCGGCGACGATGCTCGCGTTCCACGCGCCGCCCGACGCCGTGATCGCGCCCGTGATGTAGTACGGGAAAATGCCCGGCAGGATCGCCTGACGCCACCACTGCCAGCCGCGAATGCGGAAGTTTTTGGCCGCTTCCTTATAGTCGTTTGGATAGGCGCTCGCGCCCGCGATCACGTTGAACAGGATGTACCACTGCGTGCCGAGCACGATCAGCGGCGACAGCCAGATGTCCGCGTTCAGATGGAAGCGCACGATCACGATCACGAACACCGGGAACAACAGGTTCGCCGGGAACGCCGCGAGGAACTGCGCGAGCGGCTGGACCTTCTCGGCAAGCGCCGGACGCAAGCCGATCAGCACGCCAAGCGGCACCCAGATCACCGAGGCGATCGCAATCAGCAGCATCACGCGCAGCAGCGTGATCAGGCCCAGCACGAACACGTGGCCCACTTCGTCGAGCGAGACGCCCGTGCGTACGTAGGCCACCACGCGCCAGACCACGAACAGCGTGAGCACGATCACGAACACGGCCCAGATCGCGTCGCCAAAACGCGAGCGCTTGCTGAGCGTGAGGTTCACGGCGGGCATCGCTTTCGGCAATTGCACGCGGAACGGAATGCGTGCGAACGTCGCGAGCAGGAAACCCATCGGCACCAGCAGGCGGTGAATCAGATGCGTGCGGCGGATCAGGTCGAGCAGCCAGGACTCGGGCGCGTCGCCGGAACTGGTGTTTTCCATGCGGAACTTGTCGGCCCATGCGACGAGCGGACGGAACAGCAACTGGTCGTAGGCGAGGATCACGACCGTCATCGTCAGGATCACCCAGCCGATCGCGTGCAGATTCTTTTCGGAAATCGCCTGCGCCAGATACGCGCCGATACCCGGCAGCGTGATCGTGTTGTTGCCCACCGTGATCGCTTCGGAAGCCACCACGAAGAACCAGCCGCCCGACATCGACATCATCATGTTCCAGATGAGGCCCGGCATCGAGAACGGCACTTCCAGTTTCCAGAAGCGCTGCCAGCCCGTCAGGTGGAAACCTTTCGAGACTTCATCGAGATCGCGCGGCACGGTGCGCAGCGACTGATAGAAACTGAAGGTCATATTCCACGCCTGGCTCGTGAAGATCGCAAAGATCGCCGCGAGTTCGGCGCCGAGCACGCGCGACGGAAACAGCGCGAGGAAGAACGTGACCGTGAACGAGATGTAGCCCAGCACCGGCACCGACTGAAGAATGTCGAGAATCGGCACCAGCACCTGGCCGGCGCGGCGGCTCTTCGCGGCCAGCGTGCCGTAGACCAGCGTGAAGATCAGCGAGGCGATCATCGCCGCCAGCATGCGCAGCGTCGTGCGCATCGCGTATTCAGGCAGGTTCGACGGATCGAGCGAAATCGGCTGCGCCTTGAGCGTGGCGATCGGCGCCATCGTTTCGTGGAAGCCCACGGCCGCCATGGCGATCAGGCAGATGATGAGCGGGAACGCCACGAAGTCCCAGCGATTGGGCAGCACGCGCCACGCCGAAGCGTTGGCCGTACGGTTCAGGTTGAATCTGAACTCCATTAGCGGCCTCCCAGGGCGATGACATGCGCAACGACGCCTGCGCGCGCTGCGCGGCAAGTCGTTCGCATGGAGCGGTTGAACTGATTCATGTTGTGTTGCACCGGCGATCTGGAGGATGCGCGGCTCGCGCGTCGAGCGCGCCGCCATGCGGGCAGCGGCGCGTTCGGGCGGGGGCCGATCTTTCTTGTCTAACTGCGTTCAGCCCCGGTCAACCTCGCCCCGACGCGCGGAACACGCGGGCGCGTAAATCGCGCCCGCGCGCGGCAAGGCGCGATGGCGGGCACGGCGGCGTGTCGCTCGTGCGCTCGCGGGCGCCGAGCTGGTCGGGATGAAGGGTGTGCTGCGTTTGCGGCAGGTGCGGCAGAAGAAGGCCGAAGTTCATGCTGGATCTCCTCACGTCGCTCGGGGAGCGATCGCGGTTGCGAGGAAAGCCAGCAGACCCGGCTGCGCGCGGCGTACGCGCGTCAGCGGCTCACGTCTGCGCGCTTTCCTCAGGGAACGAAAAAAGGAAGCGGCATAACGGATAACTGTCACTGTCGGACATCGGAACTCCTTATCGTCACGGCGGCGCGCTGGAAACCGGTCCCAGGCGGCGCATGTGGCGATCCGTGCGTCGCGCGAACCCCGCAAGGCGGACGATCGGCGTGACGAACGGACCGTGCCGCGAGCGAACAGGGCTCACGGCTCGATATCGGCCTGGCGCGCTGCGCATACGACGCTGCGGCGCCTGGTCGACGCTAAAAAGAGTGCACGAGAATGTACTGCTGGACGCGCACCATCTGCCTGGCTGGCAAGACGGCGGCTGAGAGAAAAGGGAGCGCGGACGTCCTGCCGGTCAGGCAGCGAAACTGTTCGAAGATCGACTACTGCTACTGTCCAAGGCGTCAGCCCCTTTTGTTAAGACGGGCGAATTTTAGTCACGCACGCTGTCGGAAGTCAACACGATTCGCGCCGCGCGTCAAATCCCGTGCCAATGCCGCCACAGCGCCGCCGGACGGCACATTGGGCGCGGTCGGGCTGAATGCTTCGATGCGCGCCATGGACCCGTTGTGTAGCACGGTCGCCCGGGGTGCGAATCGTCGCGTTGCGGCTGCGTTGTTGCTGCTTTGTTGCTGCCTGTCTGCGGCTTTACTTACATTTTGCTTCGTGCTGCTTTGTACATCGGCTTGGCGCGTCGGCTTCGTGCGTCTGCTCCGTACGCCTGCGTAGCCGTGCGAGCGTCGATTTCGGCGTTGTCGCCCGCAATCGACATGCCTACCGGACACGTCACGCGCACGTCACGCGCACGTCACGCGCACATCACGCGCGTTTGCGTGCCTGTGCGGCGTCGCCTGCGCGCATGCGTTCGAGCCGCTCGCTCGCGTCGGTCAGCACCCACATCGGCGCGCTTTGCAGCTGCACGTCGTAGACGTTGATGACCGCGCGCACGGCTTCGAACTGCGCATCGTCGAGACGCCATTCGCCGTGCGCGCCGCCGCGCGAGAAGCACGCGATGATCGCTTCATCGGCGGGACGGACCTGCTCGGGCGTCAGATCGCCGTAACCGGCGTCCGCAATCGATTGCGCAAGCACGTGAGCGTGCAGGAGCGCCTGGGCGTCATGCTGTGAGCCGCCCGCGCGCAACGCGGCCAGCGCCAGATGCACCTGGAGCGCCAGTTCATCCGCGCTCGCACGCGGCATCGGCAGCAACTCGGCTTTGGCCTTGTGGCGCCGTGCGCGCGTGGCCTGGATGTGTTGCGCCGGAAAGGGGATCGTCTTGGCCATGTCACAGGAAAGAATCAGTTCAGGTGCAATAACGGCATGTGGCGGCCAAGGTTGAGCGCCGTTTTGCGACGAGGATGTAACTAAAGGTGTCCGCGGGGTCGCGAACGGGCGGGAATGCGCGTCGATTTGCGGATAGGTGCGGCGATGCGCGGGTGCGGGCGAATACCGTGAAATCGGCGGAATCGGCGAGCGGCCGGTGGATACGCGCTCGCCGTTGCTTCAGCGCTCGCGTTGCTTCAGCGCTCGTCGTCGCTGGCGCGGCGCGCAGCCATGAAGGCCTCGACGTGGCGGATTGCCGCTTCGCACTGATCGAGTGTCAGATGGTGGATCGACGGATTGGGCAAGTCGAAGCCCAGTTCCTCGGCGAGCCAGCGCAGTGCGCGGCCGCGCGCCTCGAAGATATTGACCTTGTCGCGCCGCACTTTGGCCGCAACGAGCGGTTCGAGCGCGTCGTGCAGGCGGCTCTTGGCGTCACGCAGCGCGCCGTTGGCGAGGCGGCCGAGCGGCACGTTGCGCGTGCTGCGCGCGGGTACGCCGATCCACGCTTCGCAGGCGGCGCAGACCCAGAGCGTGCCGTGATCGTCGCGGTACGGGTAGGCTTCGTCGCCGAAACGCGCGAGTACGGCTTTCGCGCCGCAGTAGTCGCAGAGCGGTTGCGGCAGCGCCTTGACCGGACGGCCTACGCGCATGGCGTGCTCCGGAAAACGGACGTCGACGATGGCTGCGGGCTGGAAGACTGGGACATGCGGATAACGGGTGTGACCTGGGTGTGGCTGGACTTAACCGGGTTCGGCGCGAACGCGCCGCTTCGGCAAAAGGATACCGGGAATCGGCGCGTTTGCCTGGTGTCGGCGGGCAGATTAGCGCCCAAAGGGGACCGAAACGCGTTGAAATTGGCTGCAAACAGGCCAGATTGACGCCAAATGAGACAGGATGACGCGCCAGGCGGCGGCGAGCACGCGGACTCTTTTCAGCATTTCACCGCGAGTCCGAGCGGCGACGTAGACGGCAGTTAGTTGCAATGACGCTCGCCGTTAGTTGCCGCCGTTAGTTGCCATCAGCCGCCACCACGAACAGTTCAACCCGCCGCGCTCGCCGCCACGTGCGCATCCTCGCGTTCGAGCGAGCGCGTGTCGCGCAATCCCGGAAACAGCTTCATCCACAGCAGCGCGACGCCGATGGTCGCGACGCCGCCCACCAGCACCGCCGGCTGCGCGCCCCACCATCCGGCGGTCAGGCCCGACTCGAATTCGCCGAGCTGGTTCGACGTGCCGATGAACAGCGAATTCACCGCGCTCACGCGGCCGAGCTTTTCATCGGGCGTGCGCAACTGCACGAGCGACGTGCGCACGACCACGCTCACCACGTCCGACGCGCCGAGCACCGCCAGCGCGAGCAGCGAAATGACGACGTTGTGCGACAGCCCGAACACGATCGTCGCGCAGCCGAACACGATCACGCCGCCGAACATCGACAAACCCGGGCGACGGCGCAGCGGAAAGTGCGCGAGCCAGATCGTCCCGGCAAGCGCGCCCGCCGCGGTCGCTGAGCGCAGCAGGCCCAGTTCGAGCGGCCCCGCGTGCAGGATGTCGCGCGCGAACACCGGCAGCAGCGCGGTCGCGCCGCCGAACAGCACGGCGAACAGGTCGAGCGACAGCGCGCCCAGAATCACGGGCTGCGAGCGGATGAACGCGATGCCCGAGAACACCGATTCGAGCGTGACGGGCGCGCGCGACGGCGGCCGGGCCTTGAGCGGAATCGTCGCCGAAAACGTCGCCGCCATTGCGAACGACACCGCGCAGGCCAGGAACGCCGGCCCCGCGCCGAGTCCGTACAGCAGGCCGCCCAGCGCCGGGCCGACGATCTGCGCGGTCTGCGTCGCCGAAGTCGACCACGCGGTGGCGTTCGGCAGTTGCGCGCGCGGCACGACACCCGGCAGCAGCGACGAGATCGCCGGCGACTCGAACGCGCGCGCAGCGCCCACGCAGGCCGCCAGCACGTAGATCATCGGCGCGCTGAGCCAGCCGCCGAAGGTGCCGAGCGCGAACGTCAGCGCGGCCACGCACTCGATGCTCTGGCAGACGGCGGCAATGCGTCGGCGGTCGTAGCGATCGGCGACATGGCCGACGACGAGCGTCAGCAGAAACATCGGCAAAAATTGCGCGAGACCGAGCAGGCCGAGCGCGAACGGGCTTTTGGTGAGCGCGTAGATATGCCAGCCCATCGCGACGGCCAGCATCTGAAACGACATCGAGCCGAGCACGCGGGCGCCCCAGAAACGCTGGAAACCGCGATTGCGCGCGATGCTCTGCGGCGCGTCGCCGGGAGCGGAAGAAGGTGTGTTCATGTACGGCGGAAGGCGAAAGGGCGCGGCCAGGGTCACGGCGACGCGGTGGCGTTACCGGGACGTCACCGGGGCTTCACATAAAGCGGCTGATTTTAGTCGATTGGGCGCGACGTCACCGGAGCGCGTCGGATTCATGCACGCAGGCCATTATCGGCATCGATATATACATTAGAATATAACGACTGCGCCAGCGATCCTTGCCGGGATCCGCGCGGCGACGATTTCCGCAGATGACACGAGGTGGGTAAGTGAGCAGTCGGCCACGGATGATGAATGCAGTTGCGCGCTCCGCGCCGCCGCGCGCAACGGCGACCATGGCCGCGACGATCACGGCGCTGCGCCCCGCTTCGGGCCACGAGCGCGCCGAGCGCATGCGCGACGTGATCGACGCGTTCCGGCGTCTGCGCGAGAGCGTCGAGCGCGTCAACCGCTCGCTCGCGCCGGAGG
>NZ_JAAGPN010000275.1:0-10557 GCF_017104805.1 Paraburkholderia sp. Ac-20347
AGCCGCCCGACAGAGACACTAGCGGCGCACCTCTTCCCAGAATCGCTGCTCTTCCGGTCGTGCCTGGGGCGCCAGCCCCGCGGCGCTCACCTGCACGCGGGCATCGGCTAGACGCGGTTCGGCGCGGGCAAGGGTTTCATCGATTTCGCGGGCGAGCGTCGCCGCGTCGGTCGAGAGCGCGTCGAAACGGCGCGCGAGCGGCGCATTGTCGGCGAGTTCGGCGCGCAGCGAGCGGGCGGTATCGTCGAGTTCGTCGGCGCGGGCGTCGCGCGCGGCGGACGATTCGGCGACACCGTCGGCCTGCAGACGGCCGAGCGCCACGAGACCGCCGCCGAGCGCGCTCCGATAGCGATCCAGATCGTGTCGCACGCGCGCGGCCTGCGCGGCCCGCTGATCGATTTCACGCTGCGCGCCGATCTGCGTCCAGGCCACGAAAGCGTTTGCGCCCACGGCTGCCGCGACGACCGCCAGATTGATGAGGTGCCGCTTCGAAAAATGAAGATTCATTGAAAGCCGAACGTCGTTCGTCCCCGCGCGGAGGCACGGGCTGTCCGATTACGACCTGCGCGCGACAGGCTGGCGCGCGAAGCGCCATTCCGGATAACGGCAGACGTCGGCAAGGCTTGAGGGGCAATCGCGCGTGAATTCGCTCGAATCGGCGCAAACCGAGGAAACGCTCAAAACCCGCGTCCCGTCTGGGCTTGCGCGCAAACGTTTCACTGCGCGACAGGCGGAAAAATCGCCCGAAAAACCCAAAAACGCAGCGCGGAGGACCGTGCGTTCAGCGCGCCTCGTTGCGCGGCACCGCGAGACCGAACTCGCGCATCGCCGGAACGAAATCGTGATTCGCCTCGGGCTTGCGCGCGAGCTTGGCGAGCACGTAGCGCTGGAACGGCGCGAGCTGCGCCCAGTCTTCGATATCGGGCGTGCGCAGATCGGCGAGCCCCGCCTGGTTGGCGACGCCGCCCGGCACCGCGCTGACGTTGCGCCACGCGGGCGCTTCTTCGGGCGCGAACCATTCGGGTTCGACGTTCGCGTGCGTGCGCAGCATTTCGAAGAGCGCGTGATCGAAGTTAGGCTCGATCTCGGTATCGTCGTCGACGGGAAAGCGCGCGAGCAGGCGGCGATCCTCGTAAGGCAGCAGTTGCCACTGCGCGAGCGAAATACGCAGCCCGAAACGATCCAGATTGAAACGCACGCACATGGGGATGAAGGTGAGGTCCTCCGACGATACGACCTCGAATTCAAACAGCAGCGGAGTTTCAGTCAATGCCATGGCGTTATCCTCGCGAAACGGACGGCGGCAAACGGCGCCCGCTTGAGGTATTTTAGAACCTTATGTGCGCCGCGCAGCGCGTCCGGTTGTCTGCACCGCGTGCGCCGATACTGAATATCGGCACGCGACGCGGACCGCCGCCGACGCGCCAGCGCGGATAATGGCCGCTGCAGCGCGTGGCGATTTTGCGATTGTTTCGATTGCGTCGTTCCGCCCCCGATACCGCTCGCGCCTCTGCCTCGTTGATGGAGTCCCTTCGTTTGAATCCCGCGTCCCCTTTGCATCCCGCCGCTATCGCCGAACCCGCCAACCTTGCCGAGCCCCACGCGCCCGACTCCGGCGAGCAGCCCGGCGCCGTCGAATTGCGCGTGCACCGCCATCGCGGCGAGAGCGTGGAAACGCGCGCCGATCACGTCGGCCAGGAATGGCCCGTCGCGCTCGTCTTCAACGGCATCTCGCACGCGGTCATGATGTGCACGCCGCGCGACCTCGAAGCGTTCGCGGTGGGCTTTGCGATTTCGGAAGGCATCGTCGGGCGCAATGCCGACATTCAGGACATCGAGGTCTACTGGCACGCCGACGCCGAAATGCCGCACGCCGAAGTGCATCTCACGGTCGTGCAGCAGGCGTTCGTCGAACTGAAGGAAAAGCGCCGCGCGCTCGCGGGTCGCAGCGGCTGCGGCGTGTGCGGCATCGAGAGCATCGATCTGCTCGATCTCGAACCGGAAATCGTGCCCGATACGGGCTTTCTCGCGCGCCTCGCGCCCGACGCCATCGCGCGCGCCGCCCGCGAACTGCCGCAACACCAGGCGCTCACGAAACTCACGGGCGGGCTGCACGCAGCCGCGTGGTGCGATGCCGACGGCCAGATCCTGCGCGCCTTCGAGGACGTCGGCCGCCACAACGCGCTCGACAAACTGATCGGCCAGCTGGTGCTCGATCGCGCCGACACGCAGCAAGGCTTCGTGTTCCTCTCCAGCCGCGCGAGCTACGAGCTGGTGCGCAAGGCCGCGCGCGTGGGCATGCCGATGGTCGCGACGATCTCGGCGCCCTCCTCGCTCGCGATCACCATCGCGAAGCGCGCCGGACTGCGGCTCGTGAGCTTCTGCCGCGAGACCGGCTACGTCGATTACGACACGGCGGCGAGTACGACGACAAACGCCGCCTGAACGCGCTAGCGCTCAGTCGAACTGCCGGAAGTCCGGCTTGCGCTTTTGCAGGAAAGCCGTGAACGCCTCGCGCGCTTCGGGCGCGAGCAGCATCTTGCCGAAATGCACCGACTCCTCGCTCATCTGCGTCTTGATCTCGTGCTCGCTCGCGCGCTTCATGAGCGTCTTGGTCGCGCGCAGCGACGACGCGGGCAGCGCGACCAGCTTCGCGAGTTGCGCGCTCACGAAGGCGTCGAGTTCGGCGGCGGGCAGCACGCGGTTCACGAAGCCGATGCGATGCGCCTCGGCGGCGTCGAAGGTCTCGCCGAGCAGCAGCTTTTCGGCCGCGCCCTGATAACCGGCCACGCGCGGCAGCAGCAGCGACGAAGCCGCTTCCGGACACAGACCGAGCTGCGCGAACGGCATCGCGAAACGCGCCGTATCGGCGGCATACACCATGTCGCAATGCAGCAGCATGGTCGTGCCGACGCCGATTGCCGCGCCCTGCACCGCCGCGACGAGCGGCTTCTCGAAGGTGGCGATCGTGGCGAGAAAGCGCATCACGGGCGAATCGCCGCCGGTGGGCGGATTCTTCAGGAAGTCTTCGATGTCGTTGCCCGCGGTGAAGATCTCGGCGTGGCCGCGCAGCAGCACGGCGCGCACCGCCTTGTCGTCCTGCGCCGCTGCCAGCGCGTCGCTCATCGCCTGATACATCGCGGGCGTGAGCGCGTTCTTGCGCTCGAGCCGGTTGATGGTGATCGTCAGCACGCCGTTTTCGCGTGCGGTCAGAATGTCGTTGCTCACTGTACTGTCTCCTCAGTGCGAGGCCGGCGCGCCTCATTCACCTGCCGAATAGTAAAAACGGTTCGCAGACCGCGAAGTCTGCGAACCGTGTCGATCACGCATGGCATCTGCCTGCGCCAAAGAACCGCTTACAGGCGCTCGATGATGCCCGCCGCGCCCATGCCGGTGCCGACGCACATCGTCACCATGCCGTACTTCAGGTTGCGGCGGCGCAGGCCGTGCACGACCGTCGAGGCGCGGATCGCGCCCGTTGCGCCGAGCGGATGGCCCAGCGCGATCGCGCCGCCGAGCGGGTTGATCTTCGACGGATCGAGACCGAGATCCTGAATCACCGCCAGCGACTGCGCGGCGAACGCCTCGTTCAGCTCGATCCAGTCGAGGTCGTCCTGCTTGAGACCGGCGGCCTTGAGCGCGGCCGGAATCGCTTCCTTCGGACCGATGCCCATGATTTCCGGCGGCACGCCACGCACCGCGAAGCTCACGAAACGCGCGAGCGGCGTGAGGTTGAACTGCTTGAGCATCTTCTCGGAGACGACGATCAGCGCGCCCGCGCCGTCCGACGTCTGCGAGCTGTTGCCCGCCGTCACCGAACCCTTGTTCGCGAACACCGCGCGCAGCTTCGCGAGGCCTTCGAGCGTGGTGTCGGCGCGCGGGCCTTCGTCCAGCTCGATCAGACGCTCCTTCACCTTCACTTCGCCGCTGGCGAGGTCGGGGAAACGCTCGATGAGCGTGTACGGCGCGATCTCGTCCTTGAACTCGCCCGACTGCTGCGCGGCCAGCGCGCGGCGATGCGACTCGACCGAGAACGCGTCCTGCGCCTCGCGGCTCACCTTCCAGCGCTCCGCGACCTTCTCCGCCGTCAGGCCCATGCCATACGCGATGCCCACGTCTTCATTGCGATCGAAGATGTGCGGCGAGAGCGACGGCTTGTTGCCCATCATCGGCACCATGCTCATCGATTCGCAGCCGCCCGCGATCATCGCGTCGGCTTCGCCGACACGGATGCGGTCCGCCGCCATCGCCAGCGCCGTGAGGCCCGACGCGCAGAAGCGGTTGACGGTCACGCCGCCGACGCTCTGCGGCAGACCCGCGAGCAGCGCGCCGATACGCGCCACGTTCAGGCCCTGCTCGGCCTCGGGAATCGCGCAGCCGATGATGGCGTCTTCGATCACGCTCGTGTCGAGGCCGGGCACCTGCGCCACGGCCGACTTGATCGCGTGAACGAGCAGCTCGTCGGGGCGGGTGTTCTTGAACACGCCGCGCGGCGCCTTGCCGATGGGCGTGCGGCTCGCGGCGACGATGTATGCGTCCTGCAACTGTTTGCTCATCTGTAACTCCAGTCCGTTATGTGCGTACGCCGTGCCGCTTAGTTGCGCACCGGCTTGCCGGTTTGCAGCATGCCCATGATGCGTTCCTGCGTCTTCTGCGTGCCGAGCAGATCGACGAACGCGCGGCGTTCGAGCGTGAGCAGCCATTCTTCGTCGACGAGGCTGCCCGCTTCGACGTCGCCGCCGCAGACGGCTTCCGCGATACGTCCCGCGATCAGGTAATCGTGATCGCTGATGAAGCGGCCGTCGCGCATGTTGACGAGCGACGCCTTGATGGTCGAGATCGCCGAGCGGCCCGCGACCGGAATCTGCTTCGCGCGCAGCGGCGGACGGTAGCCCGACGCGCTCAGCGCGCGCGCTTCCTTCTTCGCCGTGTCGAGCAGCTCGAACACGTTGAAGACGATCGTGTCCGTCGGCTTCAGATAACCCATCGTGCGCGCTTCGAGCGCCGAGCCGGAGACCTTCGCCATCGCTGCGTTCTCGAACGACTTCTGCAGGAAACGCAGCAGATCGCTCGGCACGGCGCCGATCGCCGCCGCGCCTTCGGCCGCGCGAATCGCCGCTTCCTTCAGGCCGCCGCCCGCGGGCACGAGACCCACGCCCACTTCGACGAGACCGACATAGCTCTCGATGTGCGCGACGCGCTTCGCGCTGTGCAGCATGATTTCGCAGCCGCCGCCGAGCGCGATGCCCGACACCGCCGCCACGACCGGCACGTTCGCGTACTTCACGCGCAGCATCGTGTCCTGGAACTTCTTCACGAACGGCTCGATGCCCTTCGCGCCGCCCATCATGAAGGCAGGCATGGCTTCTTCGAGGTTCGCGCCCGCCGAGAACGGGCCGCCCGGCGCGCCGAGTTTGAGCGACGTCGGTTGCCAGATCACGACGCCCTTGTAGCCGTCTTCGGCGATCTCGATGGCCTTCACGAGCGAGTCGAGCACGCCCGGGCCCATCGTGTTCATCTTGCTCTTGTACGAGACGATCACGACATCGTCTTCGCCCGCGCGGTCGTCGACCCACGCACGCAGATGCTCGTTCTCGAACAGCGTCTTGCCGAAGCTCTTCGGATCGCGCGCATTCGACTCGCCGAACAGCGCCGCGCGGAACACCTGGCGCCCGTAGACCGGCAGATCCGGACGCGGCACGAAGCGCGACTCAGCCGGCGACCACGAGCCGTCCGCGCCATGCACGCCGCCGTTGTTCGCGACCGCACCTTCGAACACCCAGGCGGGCAGCGGTGCGTTCGACAGCGTCTTGCCCGCGTCGATGTCTTCCTTCACCCATTCGGCGACCTGCTTCCAGCCCGCGGCCTGCCAGCCTTCGAACGGACCTTCGTTCCAGCCGAAGCCCCAGCGGATCGCGAGGTCGACGTCGCGCGCGTTGTCGGCGATCGATTGCAGATGCACGCCGATGTAATGGAACACGTCGCGGAAGATCGACCACAGGAACTGCGCCTGCGGATGCTCCGATTCGCGCAGCAGCTTCAGACGCTCCGCGGGCGGGCGCTTGAGGATGCGGCCCACGAGTTCGTCGGCCTTCGCGCCGCCGTCCACGTACTCGCCGGTGTTGCCGTCGAGCACCTTGATCGCCTTGCCTTCCTTGCGATAGAAACCGCCGCCGGTCTTCTGGCCGAGCGAGCCCTTCGCCACCAGACCCGCCAGCACGGCCGGCGTCTCGTAGACCGGGAAGAACGGATCGTCCTTGAGGTTGTCCTGCATCGTCTTGATGACGTGCGCCATCGTGTCCAGCCCCACCACGTCGGCGGTGCGGAACGTGGCCGATTTCGCGCGGCCCAGACGGCTGCCGGTGAGATCGTCGACTTCGTCGAAACGCAGGCCGAACTTCTTCGCTTCGGCGATCACCGCGAGAATCGAGAAGATGCCGACGCGATTCGCGATGAAGTTCGGCGTGTCCTTCGCGCGCACCACGCCCTTGCCCACGACGCTCGTGAGGAACGATTCGAGCTGGTCGAGAATTTCCGGCTGCGTGTGCACGGTCGGGATCAGCTCGACGAGGTGCATGTAGCGCGGCGGATTGAAGAAGTGCACGCCGCAGAAACGCGCCTTGAGGTTGTCGTCGAAACCTTGCGACAGTTCCGTGATCGACAGACCCGAGGTGTTCGTCGCGAAGATGGCCTTCGGGCCGATGTGCGGCGCGACCTTCTTGTAGAGGTCGTGCTTCCAGTCCATGCGCTCGGCGATCGCTTCGATCACCACGTCGCATTCCGCGAGCTTCGCGATGTCGTCTTCGTAGTTCGCGGGCGTGATGTACTGCGCGTCGTCCTTCACGCCGAACGGCGCGGGCGAGAGCTTCTTCAGCGTCTCGATGGCTTTCAGCGCGATGGCGTTCTTCGGGCCTTCTTTCGCGGGCAGATCGAACAGCAGCACGGGCACGCGGGCGTTGATCAGGTGCGCGGCGATCTGCGCGCCCATCACGCCGGCGCCGAGCACGGCCACCTTGCGAATATTAAGATTGCTCACGTTGTTCCTCCAGCGGATATGCAATGTCGAGCGGATAGGAGATGTCTCGCGGCGCGCACCGGTGTGTCGTCGGGGTGGCGTTATTGTGTCCGGTGCGCCGCTTGAAGATTGAATTGATGCAGTGGCGATGCGCTCGCGTCAGCACGCGGCGCATCGCCCGAGCGCTTAGAACAGCGCTTCGTCGACTTCCATCAGCGTCTTCGAACCCGCGCGCGCCTGGCGGATCGAGGTCGCCGTTTCGGGCAGCAGCTTGGCGAAGTAGAAACGCGCCGTGGCCAGCTTCGACTTGTAGAACGGATCGCCCGAGCTTTCCTTGTCGAGCGCGATGCGCGCCATGCGCGCCCAGAAGTACGCGAACACCAGATGGCCCGCCGTGCGCAGATACGGCACCGCGGCCGCGCCCACTTCGTCCGGGTTCTGCATGGCCTTCATGCCGATTTCCATCGTGAGCTTCTGCATCTTGTCGCCGATGTCGGCGAGCGGATTCACGAACTCCTGCATCTCCGTCTTGATGCCTTCGGCTTCGACGAATTCCGTCACGAGCTTGCCGAACTTCTTGAGCTTCGCGCCCATGTCGCCGAGCACCTTGCGGCCCAGCAGATCGAGCGACTGAATCGTGTTCGTGCCTTCGTAGATCTGGTTGATCCGCGCGTCGCGCACGTACTGCTCCATGCCCCACTCGGAGATGAAGCCGTGGCCGCCGTACACCTGCATGCCGAGGTTGGTGCTCTCGAATGCGTTGTCGGTCAGGAAGGCCTTGATGATCGGCGTGAGCAGCGCGACGAGGTCGGCGGCTTCCTTGCGCTCGGTTTCATCGCCGTGCGAGAGTTCCTTGTCGATCTGCAGCGCCGACCAGTACGTGAAGGCGCGCGCGCCTTCGGCCCAGGCCTTCTGCGTGAGCAGCATGCGGCGCACGTCCGGATGCACGATGATCGGATCGGCAGCCTTTTCCGGCGCCTTCGGGCCCGTGAGCGAGCGCATCTGGAGGCGCTCCTTCGCGTACACGAGCGAGTTCTGGTACGCGACTTCCGTGAGACCCAGACCTTGCATGCCGACGCCCAGACGCGCCGCGTTCATCATCACGAACATGGCGTTCAAGCCCTTGTTCGGTTCGCCGACGAGCCAGCCCGTCGCGCCGTCGAGATTCATGACGCAGGTGGCGTTGCCGTGGATGCCCATCTTGTGTTCGATCGAGCCGCACTTGATGCCGTTGCGCTCGCCCACGTCGCCCGAGGCCGTGGGGATGAACTTCGGCACGACGAAGAGCGAGATGCCCTTGGTGCCTTGCGGTGCGTCCGGCAGGCGCGCGAGCACGAGGTGGATGATGTTCTCCGCCATGTCGTGCTCACCGCTCGAGATGAAGATCTTCGTGCCGGTGATGGCGTAGGAGCCGTCGCTGTTCGGTTCGGCCCTGGTGCGCAGGATGCCGAGGTCGGTGCCGCAGTGCGGCTCGGTCAGACACATCGTGCCGGTCCACACGCCTTCGACGAGCTTCGGCAGATAGGCCTGCTGGAGCGCGGGCGTGCCGTGCGCGTGCAGACATTCGTAGGCGCCGTGCGACAGACCCGGATACATGGTCCACGCCTGATTCGCCGAGTTGAGCATTTCGTAGAGCGCGTTGTTCACGAACGCGGGCAGGCCCTGGCCGCCGTATTCGGGATCGCAGCCCAGCGCGGGCCAGCCGGCCTCCACATACTGCTTGTACGCTTCCTTGAAGCCAGTGGGCGTGGTGACGACGCCGTCGCCGGCATACGTGCAGCCTTCGCGGTCGCCGACCTGGTTCAGCGGAAACAGCACCTCCGAGCAGAACTTGCCCGCTTCTTCGAGCACCTGGTTGATGGTGTCGGCATCGAGGTCGGCGTGCTTCGGCATCTGCTTGACTTCGCCTTCCACGTTCAGCAGCTCGTGCAGCACGAATTGCATGTCACGCAGCGGCGCGGTGTACTGTCCCATGTTTTTCTCCCTTGATAGAGCCTTAGAGTGTCGGGCCTTCGCGTACCGCCGCGGCGCTGTGCGCGGCGTGGGCTACTGGCTCACGCTCTGATACGAAACAATCAGTTTTTCGAACGCGGCCCACGTATGGTCGACTGCGTCCGGCAAGTGCAGGAAACGGCCGTCATGATGCAGACCCAGCGTTACGCTATACAGTTCGAACAACATCAGCGCGGGATCGGTGTCCCGTCGCAGATGCCCCTCCTCGATCGCCTGCGAAATGGCGCGCAGCAAGGCCGCCCGCCACATCGTCACGCTCGCCACCAGCTGCTCGCGCACCTGGCTGTCCGCGCGGTCGTCGTACTCCACCGCGCCGCTGATGTAGATGCAGCCGGTCGTGACCTCGTGGATGCGCTTCTCGAACCATCGTGACAGCATCGCACGCAGACGGGGCAAACCACGCGGTTCGCGCAAGCTCGGAAAGAAGACTTCTTCCTCGAATCTGCGGTGGTACTCGCGCACGACTTCGACCTGGAGATCTTCGCGCGAACCGAAGTGCGCGAAAACACCGCTCTTGCTCATCTGCATGCGTTCGGCCAGCAAGCCGATCGTCAGCCCTTCCAGGCCGTCGCGGCTCGCGAGGTCGAGTGCTGCATCCAGAATGGCGGCTCGGGTCTGTTCGCCTTTTCGCATAGCTTTATTTACCGTAACGATGTGGCCGCGATGTTGGCTTTAACTGCTGGCATCTGGGCCTGAATGAAATCGAACGGCCGTACTATTGTTGAGGACAGCCGTTCGCGAAACAAGGACTTTATTAGAAACCGATTTCTAACCGGTACTCTAATTTTCAGCCTTGGCGCGTCGCGCACAAGGGAACATTTCTCGATTGCCTGCGGGGCGATTCGTGTGGCAGGCAAGCGCCGTGCGCAGCGGCGTCGCGCGCACCCGGAAGCGGCTGCGGCGCCTAGTCATAGCCGCCCACGGTGAGCATCTTCATCACCACACGATATGAGTTCCACGCGAGCCAGTTCACCGCGCGTACGTGCCACGGACGCGCCTCGTAGCGCGCGCGGTCGATCATCGGCGACTCGTCGAAGGCGCTCAGGATCGCGCCGCGCAGCTCGCCGATCTGCGGATGCAGCACCAGCAGGACATTGGCCTCGTTGTTGAGCACGAGGCTCAGCGCGTCGAGATTCGACGATCCCACGGTGCCCCAGCTCGAATCGACCACGGCCACCTTGCCGTGCAGCATGGTCTTTTCGTATTCGGCGATCTGCACGCCCGCGCTCAGCAACTGGTGATAGAGAAACGGCGTGCCGTAATCGAGCACCTTGAACTCTTTTCGTCCGATCAACAGCTTGACCGTCACTCCGCGCGTGGCCGCTTCCACGAGCGCGCGGCGCAACCGCCGCCCCGGCATGAAGTACGGATTGGCGAGCAGCACTTCCTTGCGCGCCTCGCCGATGGCGTCGAGATAGGCCTTCTCGATCGCGCGCCGGTTCACGACGTTGTCGCGCGCGACGAAGGCCACGCACGGCACGCGCGCGGTGCGCGTATCGGGCACGACCGCACGCAGACGCTCGCGCAGT
>NZ_JAAGPN010000276.1:0-10114 GCF_017104805.1 Paraburkholderia sp. Ac-20347
TGCCAGCTCGCCGGGCGCCGCGTCGCGCCGGGCGACCGGCCGAAGCCGCCGCCAAACCGCTGCGTCCCGCGCGCAAAACCGCCGCAAAGTCATAAGTCCACGGAAATTCGCGGGCCAGCGTGGCCCTACGCAAGTGGCGTCCGCTGGGTCTAGCGCTGGAGCCACCGCTTCGCTAGTCTGATCGGCATTTGATCCAGCCAGGAGATGCCGAGGATGTCCGAGACCGATACCGTCGCCAGTAAGGGCACGCCGCCGTCGCCCCGCACGCGCGTGCGCCGCATCGCGGAGCGCGCCGACTACGAGACCGCCACTCTGCACGCGATTCTCGACGACGCCTATGTGTGCCACGTCGCATTCGCCGACGATCACGGCGTGCACTGCATTCCCACCGCATGCTGGCGCGAGGGCGATCATCTCTACATCCACGGTTCGAATGGCAGCCGCATGCTCAAGCTCGCCGCCGAAGGCGCGCAGTGCTGCGTGACGGTCATGCACCTCGACGGCCTCGTGCTCGCGCGCTCCGCGTTCCATCATTCGATGAACTATCGCTCGGCGATGATCTACGGCGTGTTCGAAGTCGTGCCCGCCGAGCAGAAGGCGGCCGCACTCGACGCCTTTCTCGATCACATCGCGCGCGGCCGCGTGAATGAAGTCCGTCGCGGCGACCGCAATGAACTCGCTGCGACGACGATCCTGCGTCTGCCGCTCGACGAAGCGGTATCGAAGATTCGCACCGGCGGTCCGAGCGACGACGAAGCGGATCTCGCGTTGCCCGTTTGGGCCGGCGTGCTGCCGCTGGCGCTCAAGCCCTTGCCGCCCGAGCGCGTCGCGGCGCAAGCGGGCGAGTCTGCAGACGATGCGCCGGATTATGTGAAAGCGTGGGCGCAGCGGGTGGCATTGACGTCACGTTAAAGACGGATGCGGGGGGAAGCGCAAGCGCGATTCACCCTATGGCAGTGCGTTTTTCCCTTCACCTTGATATTGGCGTGCCGGTTCGACGCTATTTGATTATTGGGGGTGGTAATAACTTGTATCATGTGAATAATTGATTGGTGAATTTGCGGTCATTATGTAAGTCACATAAATTATCCATGAATACAACTGAGCCTATTGCGTTTTCTCTCGGCAAGACAACATACACAATTCCCGCCGCTATCACGCAGGCGCGTCCCGAAGACGATCTGAATTTTCTGCATGTCCAGGCGCGGGAGCACGCGCATGCGCTTGGCGATCAGATTGCCGATCTCGAAGCCACGCTCGACACCGCGCGCATCGACAAGGTGATCGCCGACACCGTGGTCGCGAAGTTGTCGGTGTTGCTCGAGGAGGTGCAGCGCATCAGGGCGCGCCGCGTCGAGGAGGCCGCTGCGCCGCCCATCCACGAAGAGGCGGTCCCTGCTCCGGTCGCACGCGTCGTTCGATCCGGCCGCTTACGCGGCATCAGCATGGCGATGGTTTTTGCGCTACTGCTGGCAGCTGTCGCCGTGTTGGGGTTTGGCGAATGGGGTGAAAATGCCAATCACTGGATCAAGCAACAAATCGCCATGAAATCGCATAAAAAGGACGGCGATTCAATTCTGAGAAAATGAATTGCATCGTCCCGCACGTTTCCGTAAATTGTGAAAATGCAAAAGCGGCCGGATTCCGCTCATTCGAACTCATTCGAATATCGGAATGATCCGGCCGCGAATATAAAGATTTTACGGCAGTAGCTGTTCGAGCAGCGGCGAAGAGAAAACGCGGTGCGGGTCGTAGCGGTCCAGCGTCGCTCGCGCCGTGTCCCAGCTGCTGGCGGCCGGTTGGCCTTCGCGATGCAGGTTCGGAATCGTGGTCGAGATCGCGACAGGATCCTGCCACGCGGCCGTGGTGGTATAGGCCCAGCCTTTCGACCATTCCGGGCGCATGGTCGCGTACGAGCCGCTGTAATTCGACAGCATCCACTGCTCGATCTCGCGATAGAACGCGCAGGCATTCGGCGTGCCGGGCAGCGTGAGAATGTCGAACCAGATGGCCGTGTCCCATTCGGGATGATCGGGGCGCGGCTTCAGCGCGGATAGCGCGGGCACCATCGCGCCACCGCCGATATCGCCGGGCTGATCGAGGCCCGTCACGCGAATTTCAACCGGACCGTTCATCGGATACTGTCCGCGCGCCTTATAGACATCGACGCGATTCTGGTAATACACGACGAAGTCGTTGATCGCGCGTTGCACGTCGGCGCGGCGCGTCAGGACGGCATAGCCGTTCGCGGTCACGCGCAGCGTGGTGGGGCGGATATATTGCAGCACGGTGCGCGACCAGCCCCAGATATCCGCATTGCCAGTCATCGCGAGACCGAGGTTCACGATCGACATCTGCGTCTGGCCGAATAGCGGTGTCAGCGCGCCTTGATTGCCCACGACGATGTTTTTGACGAAATCGGCGATCTGCAGCGAGATCGAATCGGAAAACGGATAGTTATAAGGTTGCGTGACCACGCGCGACGATGCGGGTCTCGTCGGCGCAACGCTCCAGACCTTGAGCCACGGGCTGGTCGTGAACGGAAACCAGATGGCTTCCAGACGGCCGGACTGATTGAGAAACGACTCGACCGTGCGTCCGCCCGAACCGGCCGATGCGAACAGTTCTGTCGCCGGAATATCGACGATGCTCTGGCAGCGCAGCCGCTGGTTGGCGCCCGCGACCAGCGTGACCTCGACGAGGATGGCACGCCCAACGTGCGCGAGGAACGCCGCGATATCCGGATCGGTGCGATGGAACGCGCGGAGCGCGTATTGCTGCGTGGTGTTGTCGAACACAACCGCCGTGAGCGAGACGATCAGATTGCTCAGCGAGCCATAAGTCTGACCCGTCGACAACGATTCGCCGACGGCGGGCACGGCGGTGCCGTGTGCGTCGATCGCGAGCGCGCCGCCGAGCGTGATGTCGCCGGGCGCCGGCGCCGCAATCACGCCGAGGTTGTGCAGTTCGAGCGTCGCGAGCAGCGTTTCGAGCGAGACGCCGGTTTGCGCGGTGACGGTCGCGGGGCTGGTCGAGGTGTTGACGCTCACCGCAGTCAGCGACTTCGTGGTGTCGAGCAAGACAACGTTCGCCGAGGTGGCCGCCGACTCCAGCGTGAGCGGGGACCAGTTGTGCATGTGGCCGCGCGGGCGAATGCGATAGCCGTTGGCAAAGGCCCAGTTGACCACGGTCACGACGTCGGCCGCGTTGCGCGGCGCGGCCGTCCACACGTTCGGCACGGAAATCTCGCCGCTCCAGTTCTGGAAGGCTTGCACGTAGAGCGGGACCGTCGCCGGGAAATTGGCGGGGCGGGGCGCGATGCCCTGCGCGTTCGCGGCAATCTGGTAAATCGGCATCCAGCCTGCAACGGCCCCGGCGGCGGCAAGTTTGGACATGTTGGCCAGAAAGGCCCGGCGCGACGACACGTGTTCGTCGTGGATGGTATCTTTCATATTGTTAGTTATGCTATTCAGTCAGGCCAATTCCCCGGACCATCACCTTGCGGGTGAGATAGAGAATACGCAGCGAAGGAAGCGCTGAAAATCGATTCGAAAGATGGCGCCTGAATCCCCGCGATCGACAGCCTCGCGGGGGTATCACGTTCAGCTTGATTCAGCGGCGATCACGAAAAGAATCCGGCGGAGCCGGGTTCGCCCGTATGGAAGTAGTTGTAGTCGACGCTGCCGGTGCCGCCCAGCGCGTAGCCGAGTGCGCCGACTGCGCTGAGCGTCGTGTAGCCAATCGTGTCGACGGCGAAGTGAATCGCCTTGCCGACGATCCCCAGCGAATTCACGATGAGGCCCGGCAAGGTGAGAATGGGCGTGTCGAGCACATTGTTCAGGAACTGATCGACACCAAGCAGTAAATCGCCAATGAGCGTGCCGCCGCCCGATACCGCGTCAATTTCCGTCGCACTGAGTGTTCTCATGATTTCATCCTTTTTTAGCTATGGGTATCGATCCCTGTTCCAAACCGAGGTTTCATACGGAAAAGGGTGTGGATCATGGTGCACGAAGGGGTAATTGATCGCCCATCGAAATAATTCTATTTTTTTATGCAGGATAATTAATCTGAATTAAGTGCGCAGCTGCCTGGTGGCGTTTTTCGGACGTTATTCGAATAACAATTCGGACATTCACGTTAAAGTGGTTGCAGTTGGCCAATTCTGTTTGATTTCCGAAAGGACTCGTCATGTACTACAGCAGCGGCAATTACGAAGCATTCGCCCGTCCTCGCAAGCCAGCCGGTGTCGATGGCAAGCGCGCCTGGTTCGTCGGATCGGGGCTGGCATCGCTGGCGGGTGCGGCGTTCCTGATCCGCGATGCGCAGATGGCGGGCGAGCGCATCACCATTCTCGAACAGCAGCACCTTCCCGGCGGCGCGCTCGACGGCATCAAGGAACCGGAAAAAGGTTTCGTGATTCGCGGCGGTCGCGAGATGGAAGATCACTTCGAATGCCTGTGGGATCTGTTCCGATCCATTCCGTCGCTGGACGTACCGAATGCGAGCGTGCTCGACGAGTTCTACTGGCTCAATAAGGACGATCCCAATTACTCCTTGCAGCGCGCCACCGTGAACCAGGGGCAGGACGCACATACCGACAATCAGTTCAGTTTGAGCGAGCAGGCGCAGAAAGACATCGTGCGGTTATTTCTCGCCACGCGCGAGGAAATGGAAGGCAAGCGCATCAACGAGGTATTCGGCGACGATTTTTTCGCCAGCCATTTCTGGCTGTACTGGCGCACGATGTTTGCGTTCGAAGCCTGGCATTCGGCGCTGGAAATGAAGCTCTATTTGCATCGCTTCATTCATCATATTGGCGGTTTGCCCGATTTCTCGGCGCTCAAATTCACGCGCTACAACCAGTACGAGTCGCTGGTGCTGCCACTCGTGAAGTATTTGCAGGATCACGGCGTGACGTTCCAGTACGGCACCGAGGTCGTCGATGTCGATTTTCGCATCGAGCCGGGCCGCAAGCAGGCCACGCGTATTCACTGGCTGCGTGACGGCGCGGCGGGCGGCGTCGATCTCGGCGCGGACGATCTCGTGTTCATGACCATCGGTTCGCTAACCGAAAACTCCCGCAACGGTGATCACCACACTGCGGCTGAACTCGATGCCGGCCCGGCTCCCGCCTGGGAACTGTGGAAACGCATCGCGGCGCGCGACGCGGCGTTCGGCCGCCCCGAGGTCTTTGGCTCGCATATTGCCGAAACCAAATGGGAATCGGCGACGATCACCACGCTCGACGCGCGCATCCCTCAGTACATCCAGAAGATCGCGAAGCGCGATCCGTTCAGCGGCAAGGTCGTGACCGGCGGCATCGTCACGGCGAAGGATTCGAGCTGGCTGCTGAGCTGGACGGTCAATCGCCAGCCGCATTTTAAACAGCAGCCGAAAGATCAGATCGTGGTGTGGTTCTACGCGCTGTTCGTCGATACGCCCGGCGATTACGTCAAAAAGCCCATGCAGGATTGCACCGGCGAGGAGATCACGCGCGAGTGGCTCTATCACCTCGGCGTGCCGCGCGATCAGATCGACGAACTGGCCGCGAGCGGTGCGAAAACGGTGCCGGTCATGATGCCGTATGTGACCGCGTTCTTCATGCCGCGCCGTGCGGGCGATCGCCCCGATGTCGTGCCCGAAGGCGCGATCAACTTCGCGTTTATCGGCCAGTTCGCCGAGTCGCGGCAGCGCGACTGCATCTTCACCACCGAGTATTCGGTGCGCACGCCGATGGAAGCCGTCTACACGCTGCTCGGCGTCGAGCGCGGCGTGCCGGAGGTGTTCAATTCCACCTACGACGTCCGCAGCCTGCTGGCCGCGACGGGGCGGCTGCGCGACGGCAAGCCGCTCGATATTCCCGGCCCCGCGTTCCTGCGCAATCTGCTGCTGAAGAAACTCGACGCGACCCAGATCGGCACGCTGTTGCAGGAATACGGGCTCGTGCCGCACGAGGGGCAGCATGAGAGGCCGCACGAGGGGCAACATGAGGGGCCACGCTAGCGCGACGCGATATCCGCGCGGCGTCGCAATTGTTTTCTTCCGGGCAGGCGCGTTTGATAAGCTTTCCGACCATGCCCGACATCAAGCTGAATCTCTCGCTCCACGACAGCCCGTCGTCCGTCGCGTCCGCACCGATTGCAGCGGACGCCGCGCTGACGCGGGCTGACCGCGTCTACTACACGCTGCGCAACGAAATTTTCGATATGCACCTGCTGCCGGGCGACCGGCTGACCGAGGGCGCGATCGCCGAGCGTTTCGCGGTCTCGCGCACGCCCGCGCGCGAAGCGCTGCAACGTCTGCAAAGCGACGGCTTGATGCAGGGCTATGTGCGCGGCGGCTGGGAAGTCGTGCCGATCGACAACAAGCGTTTCGACGATCTCTACGAAATGCGCCAGATGATCGAAACCTTCGCGGTGCGCAAGCTGTGCAGCGGCGAGGCGCCGCAAGCCGAACTGCATCTGCTGCTCGACGCGCTCGATCGCACGTGGAAAGTGGGGCGCGCCCAGCGTATCGCCGATGGTCACCGGCTCGTCGAACTCGACGAGGCGCTGCATCACGCGCTGGTCGCGGCGGCGGGCAACGACGAACTCACGGCGACGATGCAGCGCGTGACCGACCGCATCCGCGTGGTTCGGCGGCTCGATCTCGTGCACGGCGACGGCATCGCCGAAACCTACGACGAACACGCCGCGATCCTCGACGCCGTTCGTCGCGGCGACAGCGCGCTGAGCGTCGAACTCGTGTCGCGTCATATCGGCGGCAGTCAGGCGAGCGTCAACGGTCTCACGCTGCAACGCCTGCGCGCCGTGCGCACCGAGACGGGGCGCGATGTCGTTGCGCACGCACCAGCGCGGCCTCGGCGCACCAGCTGACGGCACGGCGCAGCCCCGCGCGAAAGACGGCGTAGGCGGGCTGAAAGCCTTATCCAATCGGCATTCTCAGGGTTTTTACCAAGGTCTGGCACGAATCTCGCATTAACGTTTTCGTTGTATACAAGGAAACGTCGATGCCTCTCGAACACACTGCTGCACCCATCCTGAATCCCACGCGCGGCGCGCGCGGCATGGCGGTCGCGCCGCACGCGCTCGCTTCGCAGAGCGCGCTCGCCGTCCTGCGCGAAGGCGGCAACGCGGTCGAGGCGATGATCGCCGCCGCCGCGACCATCGCCGTGGTGTATCCGCACATGAACAGCATCGGCGGGGACGGCTTCTGGCTGATCTCGCGTCCCGGTCACGCGCCCATCGGCATCGAGGCGTGCGGCGCGGCGGCGATGCGCGCGGACATCGCCACGTACCGCGCGTTCGGGCTGGACGCCGTGCCGGCGCGCGGCCCGCTCGCCGCGAATACCGTGGCGGGCACCGTGTCCGGCTGGGACTTCGCGCAGCGCTATTCGCAAGCCGCGCTCGGCGGTCGGCTGCCCGTCGCGCGCCTGCTCGAAGACGCGATTCACTACGCGAAACACGGCGCGCCGGTCACGCGCAGCCACGCCGATTGCGTTGCGCGCAAGGGTGCCGAACTGCAGCACGTGCCGGGCTTCGCGCAGACCTTCATGACCGATGGCCGCGCGCCGCAGACCGGCGAGCGCTTCAAGAACGCGCGTCTCGCGGCGACGCTGCAACAACTCGCCGACGCAGGTCTCGACGACTTCTATCGCGGCGATCTCGCGCGCAGCATCGCGCGCGAACTCTCGTCGCTGGAAACGCTCATCACGCTCGACGATCTCGAACGCCATCGTGCGCGCGAACGCACGCCGCTCGCGCTCGACCACACGCTCGGCACGGTCTACAACATGCCGCCGCCGACGCAGGGCCTCGTTTCGCTGCTGATTCTCGGCGTGCTCGATCGCGTGCTGACCGACGGCATGGACCCGCTCGGCCCCGATTTCGTGCACGCCTGCGTGGAAGCGACCAAGCTCGCATTCAAGGTGCGCGACGAGCATGTGACCGATCCCGACCATATGCGCATCGATCCGGACGCGCTGCTCGCGCCCGACGCACTCGATGCGATGGCGCGTCAGGTGTCGATGTCGCGCGCAATGCCGTGGGGCAACGGCCGCGGTCCTGGCGACACGGTCTGGATGGGCGTCATCGACAACGACGGCGTGGCCGTGAGCTTTATCCAGAGCATTTATCACGAGTTCGGCAGCGGCATCGTGCTGCCGGATTCGGGCATCAACTGGCAGAACCGCGGCTGCAGTTTCTCGCTCGATCCCGCTTCGCTGAATCCGCTGATGCCGGGGCGTCGTCCGTTCCACACGCTCAATCCGGCGCTCGCACAGTTCGCCGATGGCCGCACGATGGTCTACGGCAACATGGGCGGCGACGGCCAGCCGCAATCGCAAAGCGCGGTGTTCTCGCGCATCGCGCGCTACGGCTGGAATCCGCAGACCGCGATCGACGCGCCGCGCTGGCTGCTCGGCCGCACGTGGGGTCAATCGACCGATTCGCTGAAACTCGAAGCGCGTTTTCCTGCGGCCACTGTCGACGCCTTGCGCGCGCTCGGCCACGACGTGGAAGTGCTCGACGCCTACGACGAAGCGATGGGGCATGCCGGTGCAATCGTTCGGTATCCGAATGGATTGCTGGAGGCGGGCAGCGATCCACGCAGCGACGGTTCGGCCGCGGGCTGGTAGCGCGAGTCATCGCATGACCTGACGCATTCACCGCGTTAACTCATCGACTGTTTTTTATATCCGGTTCGGCGTTGTGCCGAACCGGAGGGCGGCACTCGTCCTTTTTCATCCGCATTCAACGGGGAAAACACATGAATACACGCATTCAGACGCTCGGCGCGGAGACCACCGCAAGCACGCACGCCGTCGCGACGCACAATCGCTGGCTCCAGCTCGGCCTCGGCCTGCTGTGCATGATGGCCATTTCGAGTCCGCAATATGTGTGGACGCTGTTGACCAAGCCGCTGTCCGCGAAACTCGGCGTGCCGCTGCCCGAACTGCAGGTCACGTTCTCGCTGCTGATCATCCTGCAGACCTTTTTCTCGCCGTTTCAGGGCAAGCTGATCGATCGCTTCGGCCCGCGTCTGCTGATCTCGCTCGGCACGGTGATGTCGGGGCTGAGCTGGGTGCTCGCCTCGCTGGTCACGAGCACGTCGATGCTCTACCTCACGTACGGTCTCGTGGGCGGTCTTGGCACGGGCATCGTCTATGTCGGGGTGGTCGGGCTGATGGTGCGCTGGTTCCCGGATCGACGCGGCTTCGCGGCAGGCGCCGTGGCGGCCGGTTACGGCATGGGCGCGATCGTCACGACGTTCCCGATCTCGGCATCGCTCGCGACGCGCGGCCTCGACGCGACGCTGTGGATGTACGGCATCGCGTTCGCGGTCGTGGGCTTTCTGGCCTCGCAAGGTCTGCGTGTGCCGCGTGACGTTGCGCCGACGCAGACATCTTCGTCGGAACGCGCGACTGCGTCGGCGAGCGTGCCGAACCTGCGTCCGTCGCAGATGATGAAGTCGCCGCTGTTCTGGCTCATGTTCGCCATGATGACGATGATGTCGACCTCGGGCCTCATGGTCACCTCGCAGATGGCGACCTTCGCGGCGGACTTCGGCATCACGAAAGTGGTGGTGTTCGGCATGGCCGCGCTGCCGCTCGCGCTGACCATCGACCGCTTCACGAACGGCCTCACGCGTCCGCTGTTCGGCTGGGTCTCCGATCGTTTCGGCCGCGAAAACACGATGTTTTTCGCCTTCGCGCTCGAAGGCGTCGCGATGGCGCTCTGGTTGCTGACGCGCGATAACGCCGTGCTGTTCGTGCTGCTCTCGGGCGTGGTGTTCTTCGGCTGGGGCGAGATCTTCTCGCTGTTCCCGTCCACGCTGACCGACACCTTCGGCACGCGTCACGCGACCGAGAACTACGGGTGGCTCTATATCTCGCAGGGCATCGGCTCGATCTTCGGCGGGCCGCTGGCGGCGCTGCTGCATCTGCATGCGGGCAGCTGGGTGCCGGTGTTCGCCTCGGCGATCACGCTCGACATCGTCACCGCCGTGCTCGCGCTGTTCGTGCTCAAGCCGATGCGCGCGCGCTTTCTGCAGCAGAGCGCGCAAACCGCCGCGAACTGATCGGCGATCCACCTTCGGGCATCCCCCGATTTGC
>NZ_JAAGPN010000277.1:0-234 GCF_017104805.1 Paraburkholderia sp. Ac-20347
TAAAAAAAAAAAAAAGCTTGAGAATCGCTGGCATCCGATCTGCCGCAATCATGCCATCATTTTCACCGTGTCTCATCCACATGTTACACAGACGCATCTGTCACTTGACGTCGATACCTGCGACTGCGCCCCTGTCCTACCCCCCCTGCTACTCGCCTCCACTCTCAACCCTGACCCCCACGTCCGTGCACACTGTATCCGACTGCACCTACAGTCTGCCACTCTCGTTCACCT
>NZ_JAAGPN010000278.1:0-10428 GCF_017104805.1 Paraburkholderia sp. Ac-20347
GCTCGTTGCATAGCCGGACCGCCTCGCGTTTGAATTCGTCGGTGAAGTGCCTTCTTGTTCTGCTCATTCCATCCTCTCAGGATTACGTCAGCTTAGCTGATGTGTCCGGGAGAACAGGGGAAGGCCAAATACCGCTTTGCCTTGTTTGTCTTCGGCCACGACCATCGATAGTTGTGCCCACGCTTCCAGGAAGTCTTGCCGACAGCAGAAAACACGGTTCGCAGGTCGAACAAAAATCGAGTTATCGAGTGGTTCGAATCGGCGTTCGATTTTGCTCCCATTTGACGCCATTGCGACGATCATCCGTGAACGTGCCATTCGAGCTCGTGACGCCACGCGAGTCTGGAGTGGCGCATGAGACGCGCCACCCTCTGAACCTTCTGCGTCAAAACATACGATACATGCCGACAGCGATACCCGCAGACGTACCTTGGCGTGCAGTCCCGTCGACGTTCCATATCATCCGGACTGCCTACCCGCCGCGGATGTGGAGAACGTCACTTTCGCACTGTATCGGCACACCGCGAACTTTCGACGTCTGTGTAACTCTGCGTGCGGTGCTGTAGGCACTTAACGACGCTTGATCGTCAGTGCGTTCTTCACGGACTTCACATCGGCGACACCCTGAGCCGTCGAAATCGCGAGCGGGATCTGACTCGAATCGGGCACGGATCCTCCCACCACGATGTCCCCGTTCTTTGCCAACACGACGACATTGGTCGAGTCGAGTCCCTTCACTTTCACGAGCGCGCGGCGCACCGACTTGGCGAGCATGAGGTTTGCCCTACGTATTTCCTTAGGACCGGATGTCGGACTAACTGGCACCTGCGAAGCCGCGGATAAATCATCGCTGTCGCCATGAGCGTAGACGCTTGTCATACCAAGGGCAATCAGAACACAGGCGGTGTACTGGATAAAAGATGCTTTCTTCACGCTTTGCATTCCTCTGTAAATAACATACTCAAGATCGAGCGATCAAACTTGCGGCACGGGTCCCATCAAAAGATGTGGCGGATACCAATTTCCGCGCCGAAAGTGGTGGCGTTCGGGACACCGTTGAGTGCATTGTTGATCGAGATACCTGTATTCATCGTGCCACGGTTGTCCACCAGACCAAACTGCGCATAGAGCGTCGACGCACGTGAAAGGAAATAGTTTGCACCAACAGCACCGAGCAGCGAATGATTCGACGTATCGTTGCGGTCGCTCGTGAACCACACGCCGCCGTTAAGGGCGAGCTGGGGAAGCACGAGCCAGTCCACGCCTCCGCCATAGACGTTGTTGTTGATGGCGCCATACCCCACGCTTGACTCGCCCTGCCCCTTATAGTTGGTGAACGATGCCTTCAGCGTCACGTTGCCGATCTTGTACGATGTCCCAATCATGCGGCCTTCAAATCCGACGGTGGAAATGGCTGGCGCCGAGGTGCCTGAGGTGCCAACATTGCCATCATAGAAAGCCGCCTCAACCATCACGGTTCCGTTGTCATACTTCAGGTTCGCAGAGTATTGACGACCAGCCTGGAAGTCACCTGCCGACCCACCGAAAGCATAGAGGGCACTACCTTGGAAACCATAGAAGACAGGGCTTGTGTATGAAATCGAGTTCGCATTAAAAATGCCGGTAACAAAAGCGTTGTTGACATAGTTGACGAGACCGCTACCGAACTGCGAAACGCCGCGTGGATCGAGGTCAAAGAGCGAAAGGAAGAACGGTGAGAACTGCAGGCCGGCCTTGACTTCACCGTAGTTGTTCTCGAGGCCGATCCACGCCTGACGACCGAACATGTTCCCATTCGAATTGCCGAATCCACCGTTCGCCATGCTGATCCCGCTCTCCAGCTTGAAACTTGCCTTCAGTCCCCCTCCAAGATCCTCAGTACCCGTCAAGCCGAATTGTGAGGGAGACTGGCCACTATCGACGAACGAAAATTGACTGCCCGCATTGGCTCCTGTAGAGCTGGCTGTCTTGCTTGTATAGAGCAACCCCGCATCGACCATACCGTATAGCGTGACACTGCTCTGTGCGTGTGCGGCACCTCCAGCCAGCATGCTCGTGGCCGCCGCGATGAGTCTCAGAACCCGACCTCGTTGCTTGAACATCGATTGTCTCCATCTATGGACGGACCGGTTGCCGTCCGTATTAATATTTATTTACAGTAGTCAATTGTTATGTACTACTTATTACATAGCACTGAATTAAATTGCCTGGTTTCTGGTGCCTCCTCTGCGTAATGCTGTTTCAGACTGCAATCGACAACTACCCGATACCTCTAGCCTATACAGCAGGCCTGGCCAGAAGTCTCTTCTGACGCGCCGCAATAGCTGCTGGGAACGGCCTACTGGCATGCGCATGGCGGTTTGCCAATGGACCGCTGGGGCGGGGTCATATGTACACGCGGCGCAAGACGCGGAGACCGATCCCGATGCTGGCCATCTACTACTCAATGCTGCAGCGCTGGCGCCGTGAGACACGGCCGAGATAGCGCTGGTGCTGCACTTACGCGCATCCTGTAGCTGATTCATCAACGGGATACTCTTGCTCTTGCGAGATGTGCTTGCGGATCATGGATTGCAATGTTGGTGCCAGAGAAGGTGGTCTGAATTTAACCAAGGAAAACAAACTATTAGGGAGCACACTTGGTAGTAACCCCCGATGCATACTTACTAACATGAGATAAAATTGATCATCACTTTCTGATCTGAACTATCGTGCTTCCGAGGGTTTTCCCCAGATGAAACAACCGCTTATCTCTTCCCGGTATGAACGGCAGCGGAAGGCGTTGCCGACCGACAGGAAAGGGAATATCGATGACGGCACCACCCCTACACCGCAAGGATTGAGGGAATCCTTGGTGTTCTCGCCGGATGACGGGCGCATCTGGCTTAACGACCAGCGCATGCTTCTGTGGCGATCGAGCACTTACGGGGCGCTGCGCTGTGAGCTGGTCTCCTGTCTGGGTCTCGACCATGCTCGCTCGCTGCTAACTCGCGTTGGCTACACGACGGGGGGCCGCGATGTCGAACTCGTTCACCGTACGTGGCCCGATAGCGATCCGACTGAGGCATTCCATGCGGGGCTCAGACAGCTCAGGCTCGCAGGTATCGTTCGTCCGGAAATGGTCGCCCTTGATTTCGACGTTGGCAGTGGAGATTTCTACGCGGAGTTTCTGTTGCACGACTCGCATGAGGACGACGAACATATCGCATCCTTTGGCATCGGTACAGAACCGGGTTGCTGGATGACGGTTGGCTATTCGAGCGGATACGCGAGTGCGTTCATGGGGAAAAGGGTCATTTTTCGTGAGGTTTCCTGTCTCTCGAGCGGTGGTGATGTGTGTCGTATCATTGGGCGGCCCGCAGAGGAGTGGGACGACCCTGAGCAGGATCTGCGCTACTTCAAGCCGGAGGCTTCAGCTACACGAATGCGCCGCAGCTTCGTATCCGTGGCTTCGCAGACGGCCGGCCGAAATGACTCAACCGAAAGGAAAGAGACTGGCGTGGCGCCGCTGGTCGGCATTTCCTCGAGCTTCAGTGCTGCTCGTCATCTGATCGAGCGAGTGGCTTCGACCTCAGCAACAGTGCTGTTCACTGGCCCTTCCGGCGCCGGCAAGGAGCTGTTTGCACAGACGCTGCACGCCATCAGCCCAAGAGCGGAAGCGCCGTTCGTGGCAATCAACTGTGCTGCCATCCCCGACACCTTGATCGAGTCCGAGCTGTTCGGAGTCGAGAGGGGAGCCTACACCGGTGCGGTAAGCTCACGCCCCGGGCGCTTCGAGCGTGCCGAGGGCGGTACGCTGTTTCTTGATGAGATCGCGTCACTGAGCTTTGTCGCGCAAGGCAAGCTGCTCCGGGCGCTTCAGGAGCGTCGCATAGAGCGTGTTGGCGGCACACGGGAAATTGAAGTTGACGTGCGTGTTGTCGCTGCCACCAATGTCGACCTGCGCGACGAAGTGAGTGCGGGACGATTTCGCGAAGACTTGTTCTTTCGCCTGAATGTGTTTCCGATATCACTACCCCCTCTCAAGGAGCGGCGCGATGATATTCCACTGTTGATGGAGCTATTTTTGCGTCGCTACTCTGTGCAACATAAACGCGAGGTACCCGGGTTCACTTCGCGTGCAGTGCAGGCCCTACTTCAATACGAGTTTCCGGGAAATATTCGCGAGTTGCAGAATCTGGTAGAGCGCGGGCTGATAATGGCAGAAAAAGATGAGCCTATTGATGTGCATCATCTGTTTCGTGAGGGCGAAGTTCATACCATGCGACTGCTTTCACTGGCCGAAAATGGGCACCTCGTCCAAACAGGGACAATTGTGCAGGATGCGCCAATCCGGAAGAATGAACATACGGGGGCTGATTCGAACACCGGTGAGCTGTCCGCCAAGGAAGTGGCTACGTATCGAAAAGCCCTGGTGGCGAACAGGTACAATGTCGCTGCCACAGCCCGCGCGCTTGGACTCACACGTGCGCAGCTCGCTTATCGCCTTAAGCGTTACGGCCTGCTTTGATACACTGTCTTATGCACAACTGTAGTGCCGTCCAGTGCTTAACGCAAACAAGGTCATCGAGCCGCAGTGATGTATTGTTGTCCGATGCTCGGGGCTGGACCGCTTGAGCTATAGCACGCCGTCGCGAGTGCCATCCTATTCGGCCACGGCTTGCTCGCCTGGAGCGCGGCCATCATCGAGTATTAGCGTATCGAACACGATCTGTGGCTCCACGCTCATCGAGCCCAAGGTCTCTGTCAAACAGCCGCTGAGACTTGCCAAACCGGGCTGCTCCAGCCCCCGTACTGTCCGGCATGGGGCGGTCCCAGGTCAGCCTCTAGCGGCGCCGGGGCCGTCACCGAACAACCTTCTGATCACCCCCCTCAGCCACACGTTTGCCGGATCGCTATTATGGCGCGGATGCCAGAATTGGCGTAATGCCATTCGGGGTAAGGTCACGGGAGGGGCGAGTTCGCGCACTAGGTCAAATCGGGCGAACTGGCGTGCGAGCGCCTGAGGTACGGTCGCCAGCATGTGAGGGTGCGCATCCAGTAGTAGCGGTACGCTCAGAAAGTGTGGCGTACGCAGCACGATCTGGCGATGGATGCCGGCGGCTTCGATCACCTGATCGAAAGACGAGTGTACCGGATCGTTCAGATCAACGACGATGTGCTGTGCTGCCTCGAACTGGGCGAGTGTCAGCGCCTTCGGCAGGCGGCGGTTTCGCTTACTGACCAGAGTGACGAAAGGTGACGTGAAGAGCAACTGCTGATAGAGAATCTCGGGCAGGTTGCCCAGTGCACCGATTGCTAGGTCGGCATCGCCAGATTCCAGTGCTTCCGCCATGGCTTTGCTAGGCACCTGCAGCGTTCGTAGTACGCAGCCATGAGCATTTTCTTCGAAGAAGCGGAGCAACGGTGATACGAATTCCAGCTCGGCCAGATCCGTCAGGCACAGGGAGAATGTCCGGCGGGCCGAGCGCGGGCTGAACACTGCGCGCGAAAGCACCTCGTGACGGATAGTTTCCATCAGTGCATGGATGGATGGCGCCAGCTCCTCGGCACGAGGTGTGGGTAGCATGCCGCCCTTGCCGCGGTTGAACAGTGGGTCGTCATAGAACGCCCGCAACCGTGTCAGGGCGTGACTCATTCCACTCTGAGACAGACCCAGCCGGGACGCTGCCCTGGTCTGATGGCGTTCGGTCATCAGTGCGTCGAAGACACGCAATAAATTTAGATCGAAATCTGGATCATGTGTACGCTGCATGATGATAACTCGTGAAACCCGCTAGTCGAATGATACCGTGGCGCCTAAAGTAGGGCCACTCCTTCATTAACCGATCGATCAACGTCCATGAGTCTCTATGCTCTCCAGAAATTCCTTTACGACCTTAACCGGGATTCCTCCGTGCAGGATCATTACCGACGTGATCGGAAAACTGTACTCAATGGATACCGTCTGATTGAGGAGGAACGCAGGGCCATTGACGAAGGTGATTTGGGGCTGATTTATGTATTAGGCGCTAACGGGCAGCTATTGATGCATTTTGCGGCTTTTTTGGGAGTGCCTTGGGCGGCATACATCCAGGCGTTACGCGATGGTGTCAGCCGTTATGGCCCGGTTCGGGCAGGCGTATACGCGATGACCACCAGCATTGACGAAAAGGTTGCGGGCGTTTGATTTCCGCCGCCAGACCGATAGGAGAACAAAAGATATGAGTCTTGTTTTCGCAGGCGTATGCAGCCACGCCCCGGGCATCACCGGCCGGCCCCATATGGCGGAACCGCAGGTAGTCGAGGACTTCCACGAAGCGTTTTTCGCGATGGGAGAGGAAATGCGTGCCACTCGCCCCGATGCACTGATACTCGTCGGGGCAGAGCACTTCGGTAACTTCTTCATGAACAATATGCCGGCTTACGCGATCGGCATGGGTGAGGTTTATGAAGGTCCGATCGAGGATCCGGCGTGGCTCGGCATTCAGCGCACGGAGATACCGGGCAACCCCGAGCTGTCCCAGAGAGTGATCCAGGAAGTGATGCAAACAGTGGACGTCAGCTTCGCGGAGGAGTGGAAGTTCGATCATGGCCTGATGGTGCCCCTGCACTTCCTGACTCCAAAGTACGACCTGGACATCATTCCCGTCAACATCAACTGTCAGGGGCCTCCGCTCACTCCGATGGCGCGGGTCTGGGCCTTCGGTGAAGCGTTGCGCCGGGCCGCTGATAGCGTGACTGAGCGCATAGCAATTGTCGCTACTGGCGGCATTTCGCATTGGCCGTGCACGCCCGATTCAGGCCGCATCAACGAGGCGTGGGACCGTGAATTCCTGGAGCGCTGGTCGGCCAATGACAAGAGCGCGCTGCTGTCTTATACCGATGGTGAAATCTACAGTCAGGCGGGCCAGGGCGGCTTTGAGATCCGCACGTATGTAGCTCTCGCGGCTGCGGCCGGTGGCCAAGGCACACTGCGGTATTTTCGGCCCATTCCCATCTTTTCGGTCTCGGGTACGGTGGGCGTCATGGATATCGCAAACTGACCACGGATACGGTTATGCCACACTGCATAGTTGAATACACGAGTAACCTGGGCGAGGATGCCCAGATTCGTCCACTCCTCAAGAAGCTTGCTGCGAAATTTCGTGACTCGGAAGGGGTGTTTCCGACCGGGGGGATTCGCGTGCGCGCAATCCGGCTCGACGAATACGTGGTCGCAGACGGCGAAGCCGATGACGCGTTCGTCAATGTGATGGTGAAGATCGGGTCCGGACGCGATCCCGCTTTCAAGGAGCGGTTTTTCGGCGAGATGTTCGAAATGATCAAGGCTCATTTCGAACCAGTCTTCGAGACACGTTCGTTTGCGCTTTCAATGTATGTAGAAGAGGCCGACAAGGATGGTTCATACAAGGAGAACAACATCCACGCGCGCTTGAAACATCAGCCATGAGTTCCAGCGGGATACTCGTTCTCGCCAGCGCCGCCATTGATTTCGCGAATGGCGAGCGTTTCAGCTGGATCGATCAGACGCTGAAGAACCGCTGACATCACCGGCCATGGACGGTAACCGGTGCCGATCATGGCACCGAGTGGCACCCGCCTGGCATCTTCCCAGGGAAAATCGTCGGCTGATCCACGTCAATCTGCATAGTGCCGATCTTGCCGAATAGTTCGACGTCGCCGATCCCAAGCGCGTAGGCGACCGTAATCGAATCCTTGTGGGCATCCAGGCCCACGTACAGGCCAATATGCTACGCAAGTTGCCACGAAACAGGCTCGAACCAGGTCGCAAGTGAATCGTAAGCGGTCAATGACCCACGCCCTGCCATTGGCAGATGGAGTATGAGAGAAAGGTGTCCACCTAAATAGGTGAATAGGTGGACACCAATGACTGTCAAAAACTCAGAGTTAGGAGTAGTTCGGCTGACGCGGGACGGTCGTCGCCGGTACGATGAGAGCGCCAAACGCGCGCTGATAGAAGCGGCGCTGCAACCAGGCGTGTCGGTTGCGCGACTGGCGCAGGAGCATGGGATCAATGCCAACCTGCTGCGCAAATGGATTACGAAGTATCTGATGCAACGCGAAACGGCAGTGGCCGGCCAGCAGGATTCGCGCACGATCGAGATGATCGACGGAGTATCGATTGACATGCCGGCGCGTGAGCTGGTGAACTCATCTGCGTCGGCGTTTGCGCCAGTCGTGACAGTGCCGTCGCAGCCCCCGGTGGTGGCACGCGAGCCGCTACCTGGGGCGCCGGCAACAGCAGTCGCCCTGCATGTGCGCCTACCCAATGGTGTCGAATTAGACCTGGGCGAAACGAGTCTCGAAGAACTGACGGCAGTGGTCCAGATGCTCGGGAGGCTGCCGTGTTCCGGTTCGACGAAGGGCTGAAGGTATACCTGCATCGCGATCCGGTCGACTTCCGCATGGGCATCAACGGCCTGTCGATCCTGGTCGAACAGGCGATGCGCCTGCACCCGATGACTTCAGGCCTGTTCGTGTTCGGCAACCGCCGCCGAGACCGCATCAAGATTCTCGGCTGGGGCGGCAACGGCTTCTGGCTGCTGCTCAAGCGGCTCGAAGCTGACCGTTTCGTCTGGCCGACTGCACGAAGCGAAACGATCACGCTCAACGTCGAGCAACTGCATTGGCTGCTCGACGGCATCGATCTTGCCGTGATTCAGAAACACCCTCAGCGATATTACGCGCGGATCAGCTAAACATGGCGCGCACGGCATGGTCTAATAGGGCCATGCCAAACGACACCATCACGCTGAATGCTAAGGAATACCAGGCACTGCTTGCCGAGCGCGAGGCATTGCGTGGCGAGCTTCGGCTCCTGAGTGCCCAGCGTGATCTGGCTGAAGAGAAACTGCGCGCCTACAGGCACGAACTGTTCGGCGCATCGAGCGAGGCACGTCACGCCGACCAGCTCGGCCTGTTCAACGAAGCCGAAGCACTCGCACCGACCGACGCCGCACCCGCGCGCGAGGACGTGCCCGGCACGCAAGTCGCCGCTCACACACGCAAACGCGGGCGCAAGCCACTCGATCCGAATCTGCCGCGCGATGTCGTGCGCCACGAACTGCCGGAATCGGAGCGGTTCTGTGCGCACGATGGCCACGCGCTCGTCGAGATCGGCTTCGAGACGAGCGAACAGCTCGACGTGATTCCCGAGCAGGTGCGCGTCATTCAGCACCAGCGCGTCAAATACGCCTGCCCGTGCTGCGATCTGGGCATCAAGGTAACGCCAGCCCCGGTACGGATCATCCCGCGTGGGTTGCTCACGGAATCGGCGCTCGCGTGGATCATTACCGGCAAGTATCAGTACGGCATGCCACTGTATCGCCAGGCGACGCTGCTGCGCCGCTTCGGCGGCGACATCTCGTCGAATACACTGGCTGCCAGCGTGGTGCGTGTGGGTCTTGCCGCACAGCCCGTCATTAACCTGATGCGCGATGTGCTGCTCGAATCGGACCTCATCTACGGCGACGAGACGACCTTCCAGGTACTTAAGGAACCCGGACGAAGTCCTCAGTCGAAGAGCTATCTGTGGGCACAGGTCAACGGCTCCGGTCCGCCGGTGCGAATGTTCTCGTACTCGCCGGGGCGAGGTGCACAGCATGCACAGCGGCTTTATGCTGGTGTGAAGTCGGGTGCGGCGTTCATGACGGACGGCTACGAGCTTTACAACGGCATCGCCCACGATCACCTGCTCGTGCATCTCGGCTGCTGGGCGCATGTGCGCCGTGGCTTCATCAAGGCCGAAGAGTCCGTGCCGAAGGCAGCACGCTCGCCGGATCTGCTGGCCACGCACTTCGTTACGCTGATCGGCAAACTGTTTGCCGCCGAGGCACGCAGTGCGAAGTGGAAACCGGAACGTCGGCAGCGGCTGCGCGCACGCTACAGCGCCCGCGTGCTCGCCATCATCGAGCGCATGATGGTCAAACATCTGCCGAACGTTGTGCCGTCGAGCCTACTTGGCAAAGCGCTGCAATACATGGTCGGCCAGTGGCCCAAACTGATCCGCCACGTTGAGAACGGCATCTGGCCGATCTCGAACAACCTGTGCGAGAACGCGATCCGACCGTTCGTCGTCGGCCGTAAAGGCTGGCTGTTCTCCGATACCGTTGCGGGCGCGCAGGCCAGTGCCAATCTGTACTCGCTCGTCGAGACGTGCAAGGCCAACGGCGTCGAGCCGTATCGCTATCTCGTCTGGCTGTTTGCGAAATTGCCGCTCGCTACGACCGCTGACGATTACGCGGCGCTACTGCCTTGGGCCATGCCCGAGCAGATCCGCTGAGGGGCGTCGTTCACTGACCGTACATGGACGCCCCCGGTTTGCCAAGCTCGCAGTTGGTGAACGGTAGAAGGAAGATTGCACCCGTACATTCGGACTTTCGTTGTGAGACGGGCTCACTGTCCCTGATGGGTTTCGCTGGCCAG
>NZ_JAAGPN010000279.1:0-10384 GCF_017104805.1 Paraburkholderia sp. Ac-20347
AGTTGGCTTCGCGCGGCGCGAGGCCGTCTTCGTACGGATGCAACATGGCGCTGTCTCCTGTCTGCGTGCGGGGCGTCGTGCCGTGCAAAGCGGCATGCATTGCGACGTGCTTTGCGATGTGCTTCGCGGCGGCCTGACGGCCCGTGCGGATTGACGGTTTATCGGTATGATTCGCGCTACCGTAGCAGGACCGCGCGCGCGAGTCTGTCGCTGGCGCGACAGAGCGACCGCGCTCAATGATCTATTTCAAGGTGAGCGCCATGACGCAGCCCATTATGCCTCCGGACCACGCCAGCGCCGCGGCTGCGGGCCGTATCGACGCGCGCGACGCTGCGCGGCTCGCAGCGCTGTTCGAGCGCTTCGCGTGGTTCCGCTCGCTCGACGCCGAACACCGCACGTGGGTGCTCGACACCTCGCACGCGCAGAGCTGGGCGGCGGGCGCGACCGTGGCCGCGCGCGAAGCGCCGTCGGCGTACTGGCTGGGCGTGAGCAGCGGGCTCGTGAAGCTCGCCATCTTCAACGCCTCGGGACGCGGATGCACGTTTTCGGGCGTGCCGCACGGCGGCTGGTTCGGCGAGGGCAGCGTGATCAAGCGCGAGCCGCGCAAATACGACGTCATCGCGCTGCAGCCGTCGCTCGTGATGGCGGTGCCCGCCGACACGTTTCATCGCCTCATGGACAGCAGCCTGCCGTTCAATCGCTTCGTCATCCATCAGTTGAATAACCGCATGGGCGAGTTCATCGGGCTGATTCAAAACAGCCGCCTGCTCGATGTCGATGCCCGGATCGCCCAGGCGCTCGCGCAGATGTTCAATCCCGATCTCTATCCGGAGACGGGCCGCGCGCTGGAAATCTCGCAGGAAGAGATCGGCATGCTGGCGGGCGCGTCGCGTCAGCGTGTCAATCAGGCCTTGCAGACGCTCGAACGCGAAGGGCTCGTCACGCTGGCGTACAACCGCGTCGACGTGGTGAATCTCGACGCCTTGCGCGCGTTCGGGCGCGATCAGATCTGACGACGCACGCGTGCGCGCCTTTCACGCGCCCACGCCAGCAATCCTCTCCAGTCTTTCGCGGACTGGAACAGTCCTCCCCTGTGCGGTGCGTTTTTACGCGGGCGCTCGCTGCGTAGACTTGTCGCATCGATTGACACAGGAGAGCAAGGTGAAGAACGCAATGCTACGCACGGCGCTGGTTTCGATGATGGCGATTGCGCCGGCGATCGCGTTCGCGCAGTCCATCCAGAACGGTCCGGTGACGCGCGCACAAGTGCTGCAGGAACTGAAGGATCTGGAAGCGGTGGGCTATAACCCGTCGCAGGCCAGCAACGCGAATTACCCGAACGATATCGAAGCCGCGATGCGCCGCCTCGAAGCGAAGCGCGCCGAAGAGGCGCGCGTGGCGCAGGCTCAGCCGCGCGTGCAGGACGTGGCCGAAGTGGATCAAGCGGGCTACGGCGTGGAACCGGCGCAGGCCGTAGAGACGGGCACGCGCGTGGCGTCGCCCGCCGCTTCAGCGCAACACTAACGTGACTGCGGCGACTGTGCCGCCTGCAGATCCGGCGGCACGCCCATCAGTTGCAGCGTGCCCTGCGTGACGCCCGCGAACACCGGGCCCGCGACGGTGCCGCCATAGTACGAACGGCCCGCCGGATCGTCGATCATCACGGCGACGATCACGCGCGGCGCGCTCATCGGCGCCATGCCGACGAACAGCGCGCGATAGCGGTTCTTCGCGTAGCCCGCGCCGATCTGCTTGCGCGCGGTGCCGGTCTTGCCGCCGACGCGATAGCCCTCGACGTTCGCGGCGCGGCCCGTGCCGCCTTCCGTCGTCGCCATTTCCAGCATCCTGCGCAGCGCCGCCGCCGTCGCCGGCGTGGTGACCGCGCGCGGCGAGTTGGCGGCGGTCGCGGGCGCGCCGCGCAGCAGCTTCGCGGGATACATCGTGCCGTCGCCCGCATAGGCCGTGTAGACCTGCGCGATCTGCAGCAGCGAAGCTGAGAGGCCATAGCCATAGGCCATCGTTGCCTGCTCGATCGGACGCCAGCGCGCCCACGGCCGCACGCGTCCCGCCGCCGCGCCCGGAAACGTCACTTCGGGCCGCACGCCCAGCTCATATTCCTGATACTTGTTCCAGATGGTCTGCGCGGGCAGGTTCAGCGCGATCTTCGCGAGCGCGATGTTGCTCGACTTCTGGATCGCCTCGGCCACCGTCATGCGGCCGTGATTCGAGGTGTCGTGAATCACCGCGGGCCCGATGCGGTACGTGCCCGGCGACGTATCGATGATGGTGTTGGCGTTGACCTTGCGCAGATCCATCGAGAGCGCCGCGACCACGGGCTTGATCGTCGAACCCGGCTCGAAGGTGTCGATCACGGCGCGGTTGCGCAACTGCTTGCCGGTGAGGCGCGCGCGGTTGTTCGGATCGAACGACGGATAGTTCGCGAGCGCGAGAATCTCGCCGTTCTGCGCGTCGAGCACCACGACGCTGCCCGCTTCAGCATGATTCTTCGCCACGGCCGCCTTGAGTTGAGTGTAGGCGAGCTGCTGCACGCGGCGGTCCACGGTGAGCTGCACCGTCTCGCCGTTCTTCGGCTGCACGCGTTCGCTCGGTTCGGAAATCACGCGCCCGAGCCGGTCGCGGATCACTTCGCGCTGGCCAGGCGTGCCGCGCAGACGCGCTTCGGCCGCGAGCTCCACGCCTTCCTGACCCGCGTCTTCGACGTCGGTGAAGCCGACCACGTGCGCGGCCGATTCGCCCTCGGGGTAATAGCGCTTCGAGTCGGCGATGAGCGTGATGCCGCCGGTGGCCATTTCGTCGATATGCGCGGCGGTGTCGGCGTCGACCTGGCGCTTGAGCAGCACGAACGAGCGGTCGCCGGCGAGACGGCGGCGCAGTTCCGCGAGCGGCATGTCGAGCAGTTTCGCGAGCGGCGACCAGGCGGCTTCGTCGAGAATTTTCGGATTCGCCCAGATCTCGAAGGTTTCGAGGCTCACGGCGAGGATCGCGCCGTTGCGGTCGACGATGCGCCCGCGCATGGCGTCGAGTTCGAGCGTGCGCTGATAGCGCTTTTGCCCCTGCTTGACGTAGAAATCGTGATTGACGACCTGCACCCAGAGCGCGCGGCCCGCGAGCGCCGCAAACGCGGAGAACGTGATGAACACGATGAGCTTCGAACGCCAGGCGGGCAGCTTCGACGCCAGCATCGGATGGCGGGTCGCGGTGGCGTGCGGGTCGCGCGGCGGTTTTCTCGAGCGGATCATCGGAAGGCGGGGTGCGTCTGTTGGGGTGTCAGTCGAATGTCATTGTAAACTGTGTGTAATTTAATTGAAATTTGCGTGCCGGTGCGCGGACGCGCGGGGTGTGATGCGGCGCAGGGAAAGTGTGTGCGACGGCGGGGGCGGGGAACGGAGGCGGGGGCGCCGATGTCCGCGTGGCGCGAGGCGCGCCCGGACATCGGCCATCAGACGGTCAGACGGTGACGCTCAAGCCGCCACCGGCAACCTGAAACTCGCGATCGCCTCGCGCAGCCCCGTCACCTGATCCTTCAGCGAATGCGCGGCGGCGGCGGCCTCTTCGACCAGCGCGGCGTTCTGCTGCGTCACCTGATCCATTTCGCCCACCGCGCGATTGACCTGCTCGATGCCCGCGCTCTGCTCGCGCGACGCGTGGCTGATCTCTTCGAGAATCTCGTGCACGCGCCGCACCGACTGCACGATCTCGCCCATCGTCGTGCCCGCGTTGGTCACGAGTTGCTGGCCTTCGGCGACCGTGCCCGTCGATTGCTCGATCAGCGTCTTGATCTCCTTCGCGGCCGCGGCCGAGCGTTGCGCAAGGCTGCGCACTTCCGACGCGACCACCGCGAACCCGCGTCCCTGTTCGCCCGCGCGCGCCGCTTCGACGGCGGCGTTCAGCGCGAGAATATTCGTCTGGAACGCGATGCCGTCGATCACGCCGATGATGTCGCCGATCTGCTGCGAGCTGGTCGTGATCGCGCCCATCGTGCGCACCACGTCGTCGACGACGCTGCTGCCGCGCGTCGCCACTTCGGCGGCTTCGCTCGCAAGCGTGGCGGCGTGCTGCGCGCTGTCCGCGTTCTGACGCACGTTGGACGTCATCTCGTCCATGCTCGACGCGGTCTGCACGAGCGCCGCGGCCTGTTGCTCGGTGCGCTGCGAGAGATCGGTGTTGCCCGCGGCGATCTCGTTCGCGCCCACGTTGATGTTCTCCGCGCCGCTGCGCACGCGCGCCACGGTCTGCACGAGCGCGCCCTGCATGGTCGCGAGCGCGCGCATCAGGCTCTGCGCGTTGCTGCCGTGCGTTTCGATGCGCGAAGTCAGATCGCCCTGCGCGATGCGGTTGGCCGTGTCGACCGCCACTTCGAGTTCGCCGCCGATGCTGCCGCGCACGCTGCGCACGACGAACACCATCACCACGGTCGCGATGCCGCCGAGCAGGAAGGTCACGAGCAGCCAGCGCACGAGGCTGCCGTAGAATGCGGCGCTCACGTCGTCCATATACATGCCGGTTACGATCACCCAGTCCCACGGCGCGAAGCGATTGCCGTAGCTGAGTTTCGGCACGGGTTCGCTATGGCCGGGCTTGGCCCAGAGGTAATCGACGAAACCGCCGCCAGGCTGATTCGCCGCTTCGGACAGCGCGGTGAACACGTGCTTGCCCGCGGGATCGGTGAAACCGGAGAGCGGCTTGCCGTTGAGCTCGGGCTTGATCGGATGCATCAGCATCACGGCCTGCGAGTTGTTGATGCTCAGATAGCCGTCGCTGCCGTAGCGGATCGAGCCGATCACGGCGAGCGCCTGTTTTTGCGCGTCGGCTTCGGGCATCGCGTTGCGTTGTGAGAGGCCGTAGTAGTAGTTCGCGATGCTGCTCGCTTCGTCGACGAGCGTCGTCAGTTGCGCGCGCCGTTCGCGGATCATGGAGTCGCGGCTTTGCCATGCGCCGAAGGCCACGATCAGCAGCAGGCCGATCCAGAGGATCGTGATCATCGAGCGGAGTTTGGTGTTGAGCGTCATCGTCTATCGGATGGTTCGAGGGCTTGGCACGGTGCAATGAATCGAGTGTCGATCCGGGCGTCGCGCGCGTCGTTGCGAGCGCGCCGCCTGTGCGTGTTAACGGCGTTTCCGAACGCGCGGGCGAGTCAGGACGAACCCTTGGTGCAACCGTTTCCTCATACAAAACAAGACGTTGATGCGCGTGGCGATGGACGCTCAGACGTGCATATGCACACGCTTTGAGCGTGCATATCGAGCGCTATCCACATGAGTACAAAAAACGCCGTAATTCGCGCTTAAAAGCCACAAATTTCACAGCAACTCCATGATTTGCCACTTCTGGCGGGATTCGAGGGCAAGCAATAATCATTTCCGCTATAGTCGCGGCTTCGGCTCAAGGCTGCCCTTGTCATGCGGGTGTCGCGCCGTTGTCGTAGGGGCTGCGAACGAGTGCGTTCCTGTGTGCGTCCCGAGTCTGTTACCGCGTCGGTTGCGGTTCCTGCTCGCGGATGCAGGATCAATTCTTATTCGCGCTTCGCTTCCAGAATAGCGGGCGATTCGCAAGCGGCACGTCGGTGTTTCGCAAGCGAAAAGCAAGTCGTCCGCAAGCGAGGCAGTACGGCAATCCGCAACGCACCCGGCATCGCGCGACGCAACGCAAAGCGCGCGCAGGCAAGCACGCGACAAGCATGCAAAGCAGCACGCAGGCAGCACGCAAGCAGCACGCGACAAGCGGCGGCGCCCAGGCCAGAAAAGTCATTTCCCAACGATGCGACGCGCGCGGCGCGGGTCAACCCGGCGCCCACGCGACGTCCACTGGAGTCACACAATGAACGCACGCGAACCCGCACTGGTTCCGGCATCGCGCAGCGCACGGCTGCGTCAGATGCTGGTCAGCAACGAACTCGAATTCCTGATGGAAGCGCACAACGGCCTGTCCGCACGCATCGCGCGCGAAGCAGGCTTCAAGGCGATCTGGGGCTCGGGCCTCTCGATCTCCGCGCAGTTCGGCGTGCGCGACAACAACGAGGCGAGCTGGACCCAGGTGGTCGACAACCTCGAGTTCATGGCCGACGCGAGCGACCTGCCGATCCTGCTGGACGGCGACACCGGCTACGGCAACTTCAACAACGTGCGCCGCCTCGTGCGCAAGCTCGAACAGCGCGGCATCGCCGGCGTCTGTATCGAAGACAAGGTGTTCCCGAAGACCAACAGCTTCATCGGCGGCGAAGCGCAACCGCTCGCCGACATCGACGAATTCTGCGGCAAGATCAAGGCCGGCAAGGACTCGCAGACCGACGAGAACTTCTCGATCGTGGCGCGCGTCGAGGCGCTGATCGCAGGCTGGGGCATGGACGAAGCGCTCAAGCGCGCCGAAGCGTATCGCCTCGCGGGCGCGGACGCGATCCTCATCCACAGCAAGCTCTCGAAACCTGACGAGATCCTCACGTTCGCGCGCGAATGGGCCGGCCGCGGTCCGCTCGTGATCGTGCCGACCAAGTACTACAGCACGCCGACCGACGTGTTCCGCAAGGCGGGCATCAGCACGGTGATCTGGGCGAACCACCAGATCCGCGCGGCGGTTTCGGCGATGCAGGCCGTTACGCGCACGATCTACGAAACGCAGACGCTCGTCGACGTGGAAGACCGCATCGCGACCGTCAACGAAATCTTCCGTCTGCAGGACGCCGACGAATACTCGGAAGCCGAGAACCGCTATCTCTCGACCACGCGTTCGGCCGGTTCGGCGATCGTGCTGGCGGCGAGCCGCGGATCGGGTCTCGACGCCGTGACCGAAGACAAGCCGAAGGTCATGCTGCCGGTCGCGGGCAAGCCGCTGCTGCGCTGGCTCGTCGACGCGTTCAAGAAGGAAGCGGTCAACGACATCACGGTCGTGGGCGGCTACAAGGCCGAAGCGATCGACACGGCGGGCATCAAGCTCGCGCGCAACGAGCGCTACGCGCAGACCAACGAACTGGCCTCGCTCGCGTGCGCCGTCGACGCGCTCAAGAACGACACCGTGATCTCGTACGGCGATCTGCTGTTCCGCAGCTACATCCTGCGCGACCTCGTGGAAAGCGAGGCGGAATTCAGCGTGGTGATCGACTCGTCGCCGGAAACGGAAAACGCGAGCGTGCGCGATTTCGCGTGGTGCTCGTCGGGCGACGATCGTGGCCTGTTCGGCAACAAGACGTATCTGCAACGCGTGTCGTCGGATCAGGCATCGCAGGGCGTCGCGCCCGCGGGTCGCTGGATCGGTCTGATGAACGTGCGCGGCGCGGGCCGTGAAAAGCTCAAGAACAAGCTCGCGCAACTGCAGACGCAAGCCGATTTCGACACGCTCGACATGCCGGCGCTGCTCAACGCGCTGATCGCCGACGGCGAGAAGATCGAAGTGCAATACGTGCGCGGCCACTGGCGCGGCGTGAACGACCTCGAAGATTTCCGCCGCGCGGGCGACTTCGCGCACGCGCAGACGCCGATCGGCAGCGACGCGGGCTCGTCGCCGGAGGCGAAGGCATGATCGAAGCGGCACAGTTCGTCGAAGCGGCGCGCGAGCGCGGCTTCGAATGGTATGCGGGCGTGCCGTGCTCGTTCCTCACGCCGTTCATCAATTACGTGCTGCAGGACGAGTCGCTGCATTACGTGAGCTCGGCCAACGAGGGCGACGCCGTGGCGCTGATCGCGGGCGTCGCGCTCGCGGGCAAGCGCGGCATCGCCATGATGCAGAACTCGGGTCTCGGCAACGCGGTGAGCCCGCTCACCTCGCTCACGTGGACCTTCCGTCTGCCGCAACTGCTGATCGTGACGTGGCGCGGCCAGCCCGGCGTGTCCGACGAACCGCAGCACGCGCTGATGGGTCCGGTCACGCCGCAGATGCTCGACACGATGGACGTGCCCTGGGAGCTGTTCCCGACCGAGGCCGACCAGATCGCGCCCGTGCTCGAACGCGCCATCCGCCACATGGACGAAACGGGCCGCCCGTACGCGCTCGTGATGCAAAAGGGCAGCGTCGCGCCGTTCGAACTGAAGGGCGGCGGCTCGATGCCCGCGAAGCATGCGCTGCCGGTTGCGCAGTCGAAATTCGCGGGCGTGGGCTACGACGATCTGCCGACGCGCCAGCAGGCGCTCGAACGCGTGATCGCGGCCACGCCTGCCGAATCGACGGTGGTGGTGGCGTCGACGGGCTTCTGCGGCCGCGAACTCTACGCAATCGACGACCGCTCGAACCAGTTGTACATGGTCGGCTCGATGGGTTGCGTCAGCTCGTTCGCGCTCGGCCTCGCGCTGGCGCGTCCGGATCTGAACGTGGTCGCGCTCGACGGTGACGGCGCCGCGCTCATGCGCATGGGCAACTTCGCGACGCTCGGCGCCTACGGTCCGTCGAACCTCACGCACGTGCTGCTCGACAACGGCGCGCACGATTCGACGGGCGGCCAGGCCACCGTCGCGCAACAGGTGTCGTTCGCGAACGTGGCGGCCGCGTGCGGTTACGCCGACGCCGTGGAAGGCGACGAACTCGCCACGCTCGACGCCGTGCTGCACGCGGCGCGCGAACGCGCGACGGGTGCGAACGGCGTCGCCGGCGCACGCTTCGTACGCCTGACGATCAAGCGCGGCACGCCCGACGGCCTGCCGCGCCCGACCATCACGCCGCCCGACGTCAAGTCGCGTCTCATGCGCCATATCGGCGCCGAGGCTGCGGCTGCCGTCAACGCCGCTCAATAAGGAATCGCCGATGCTGTTGCTCAATCCCGGCCCGGTCACGCTCACCGAACGCGTGCGCCGCAGCCTGCTGCAGGAAGATCTGTGCCATCGCGAAAGCGAGTTCTTCGACGTGCAGGAAGAGGCGCGCACGCGTCTCGTCGGCGTCTACGATCTCGATCCCGCGCAATGGCAGGCGGTGCTCATGACCGGTTCCGGCACGGCCGCGGTCGAAAGCATGATCGCCTCGCTCGTGCCCGCGAACGGCAAGCTGCTGATCGTCGAAAACGGCGTGTACGGCGAGCGCATCACCGCGATCGCCACGCAGTACGGCATCGCGCACGAAGTCGTGAAGCACGAGTGGATGCAGGCGCCCGATCTCGCGCGCATCACCGCCGCGCTCGACGCCGACAAGTCGTTCACGCACGTCGCGATCATTCATCACGAGACCACCACGGGCCGTCTGAACGATCTGCGCGCGCTGGGCGAAGCGTGCCGCGCGCGCGGCGTGCAGATGCTCGTCGACGGCGTGAGCAGCTTCGGTTCCGAGGCGATCGATTTCGACGACACGAGCATCGCCGCCGTGGCCGCGACCGCGAACAAGTGCCTGCACGGCGTGCCCGGCGCGGCCTTCGTGATCGTGCGCCGCGCGGCGCTCGGCACGGCCGCGAGCCGCACGTACTACCTCGATCTCAAGCGTCTCGCGACGCTGCAGGATCAGCGCAACACGCCGTTCACGCCGTCGGTGCACGCGTATTACGCGCTGGTCGAGGCGCTGCGCGAGCTGGCCGACGAAGGTGGCTGGAAGGCGCGTCACGCGCGTTACGCGGCGCTCTCGGAGCAGGTGCGTGCCGGTCTCGCCGCGCGCGGCATGGACAGCGTGCTGCCGAAGGACGAGTCGTCGGTGGTGCTGCGCGCGTTCCGTCTGCCTGCGGGCATTGACTATCCGAAGCTGCACGACGCGCTCAAGGCGCGCGGCTTCGTGATCTACGCGGGGCAGGGCGGTCTGTCGAAGGAGCTGTTCCGCATCTCGACGATGGGCGATATTCATGCCGCCGACGTCGAGCGTCTGCTCGCGTCGTTCGACGCGATCGCGCAATAAGGCTTGACGACCGTTTAGCGATTCGTTTTAGCCCGTAAAAAAAGGCCTTGCTGCGTGAAAGCGCTGCAAGGCCTTTTTGTTTCCGGCGTGCGTCGCGATCGACGCGATCGACGCAATCGACGCGGCGATCAGCTCGCGGTGCGTTCGCGCGTGCGCACGGGCACGCTCTGTTTCGACGATTTGCGGCGCGCGCGCGCTTTTTTCAGCCAGATCAGCACGCCGGTCACGCTGAGCATCGCCACGACGATGCCGGTGAAGCTGATCGCGATGCGTCCGGGCAAACCGGCGATGCGGCCCGAGTGCAGCGGAAACTGCGCCTGAATGAAGATGTCGCCCGCGCTGCCGCGACCGGGAATCTGGCTGCCGAGAATCGCGTCGTTGTGGCCGTCGATCACGAGCCACGGATTGCCGAGCCCCGCGTCGCCGTGATCGTTGCCCGCCGCGTAGTAGCCCACGCCATAGGCGCCGAATGCGGGCATCGCGAACAGGCCGCCGGGCGGCGCGGTGATGCCTTCGCGTCGGCCGATGGCGGCCGCTTCGGCGACGATGCGCGTGCGCGCGGCGTCGG
>NZ_JAAGPN010000280.1:0-312 GCF_017104805.1 Paraburkholderia sp. Ac-20347
GGGGGGGGGGGGGGGGGGGGGGGGGGGGGGGGGGGGGGGGGGGGGGGGGGGGGGGGGGGGGGGGGGGGGGGGGGGGGGGGGGGGGGGGGGGGGGGGGGGGGGGGGGGGGGGGGGGGGGGGGGGGGGGAGGGGGGGGGGGGGGGGGGGGGGGGGGGGGGGGGGGGGGGGGGGGGGGGGGGGGGGGGGGGGGGGGGGGGGGGGGGGGGGGGGGGGGGGGGGGGGGGGGGGGGGGGGGGGGCGGGAGGGGGGGGGGGGGGGGGGGGGGGGGGGGGGGGGGGGGGGGGGGGGGGGGGGGGGGGTGGTGTTTTTTTT